>CATZIM010000295.1 GCA_958420075.1 uncultured Clostridia bacterium
CGTGTATTATTGGAAGAAACAGGTTTGGCTGATAAACAGGTCACAGAATACCATTTGGGATTTGTGGTAGGGCCGTGTATCAATGCAACAGGACGTCTGGAAAGCGGCAGAATTGCTGTGGAGCTGTTTCGGGAAACAGATGCGGACAAAGCCCGTGCCATTGCCCGTCATTTGATGCAGCTGAACGAAGAACGAAAAGAAATGACTACACAGGCGGTGGAACGGCTGATAGAACAGCTGGAACAGCAGGAAACGCCTCTGGAAAAAGTGCTGGTGCTTTATGACGGAGAAATCCATGAAAGTATTGCCGGCATTGTGGCTGGACGCATCAAGGATAAGTATTATCATCCCACTATCCTTATTACAAAAGCGGAAGAAGGCGCAAAAGGTTCTGCCCGCAGCATTGAAGGCTATCACATCTTTGAAGCCCTTTATAACTGCCGGGAATTGTTCACACGTTTTGGCGGACATGCCATGGCCGCAGGGCTTTCACTGCCACAGGAAAATATTCCCCTTTTGCGGCAGCGGCTCAATGAGGATTGCAGTCTGACAGAACAGGATATGACGCCGGTACTGCGTATTGAAAAGATACTGGACTTTTCTCAGGTTCACATGAAGTTGGCGGAAGAACTGAAAGGACTGGCGCCTTTCGGGAAGGAAAATCCCTCTCCGCTTTTTGCCACACAGCATGTATGGGTGGAACGGATTCGGCTGGTTGGGAAAAATAAGGATATGATGCAGCTGACTCTGAGGGAAGACGCTTCTCGTATGGTATTGTCTGCCGTGGACTTCAATGGACTGGAAAATCTGCGGGGGATTCTAAAAGAATTGTATCCGGCTGAGGATTGTGATAAAATAATACAGTATGGGAAGCTTCCCATGGCATTAGACTTTGTGTATAGCATCGACATCAATTCCTATAATGGCAGGCAGTCCGTACAGCTTGTGATTCGGGATTTCCGGGTGTCGAAATAGGAGGACGAAAACCATGGATTTGAAAGAAAAGATCAGATCAATTGAAAATTTCCCCGAAGAAGGCGTTATTTTTCGGGACATTACAACACTGCTGAAAGAAGGGGACGCCCTGCGGGAAGCCATTGACCAGATTCAGACAAATCTGGACGGCGTGGATTTTGACCTGATTTTGGGGCCGGAATCCCGTGGCTTTATTTTCGGGATGCCTTTGGCCTATAATCTGAAAAAAGGCTTTGTGCCTGTGCGGAAAAAAGGCAAACTGCCTGCGGAAGTCATCAGCAAGGAATATGCACTGGAATATGGCACAGCTGTCATTGAAGTGCATAAAGACGCCATCCAGCCAGGGCAGAAGGTTGTTATTGTGGATGACCTGCTGGCAACAGGCGGCACTGCAAAAGCCATCATCGAAATGGTAGAAAGCGTTGGCGCGGAAGTGGTTGGTCTGGCATTCCTGATCGAGCTGGATTTCCTTCATGGCAGAGATGTTCTGGAAGGTTACAACATCAGTTCCGTACTGCATTATTGATTACAGAAGATAAAGACGATACCTTTGCTGTTTTGACGGTGAAGGTATCTTTTCCTTTGAAAGGAGAGAGAATATGTATAGCCAGTTTTTTATACTGTTTGCCATGATTGTGGTGGGGTATTATGGATACCGAAAAGGATGGCTTACACGAGAAGTTAATAAGGGAATGGGCGGATTGGTTATGCAGGCGACAATCCCTGCCATGCTGGTGACCACCATTGCCAATATCCAGATTACCCATGACATTCTTCTGGGATTTTTTCTCATGATGGCAGCCCAGGCTGCGGCAATGATGATATTCGGTTTTCTGATGCGTCTTTATGGAAAGGCAAGGAAGCTGGATGGACGTCTGCTGGACATGCTGGATATCACCACCGGTTCCCTGAATAATGGATTTATCGGTCTGCCTGTGGCGACAATCTTTTTTGGAGATGTGGGCGTTATGTATATGTCCGCCGGCGTTTTGGGACTGAACCTGTACTTGTGGAGTTATGGAGTATATGTTCTTGGAGGTAAGCAGGGCGGCAGCGGCGGACAGATGGGCAAAACATTCCTCAAAGGTGCTGTGAACCCCAACTGTATTGCCATTTTCCTTGGTCTGGCGCTGACATTGAGCCATACGGTACACTTTGTTCCGCAGGCGCTTCTGGATTTCCTGACACGGTTAGGGGACCTTTCCACACCCCTTTCCCTCATTTACATAGGCGCACTGGCTGGCAGCAGCGGCATCAAGCAGCTCTTCCATGAAAAGGACGCGCTGGAATTGAGCATTGTAAAAATGCTGGGGATGCCGTTTCTGGCGTGGGCAGTCATGCTGATTGTTCCGGCGGGAGATATGGCAAAATCCATTTTTCTGGTAACGGCAGCATTGCCTGCGGCAGTGGTTGTGCCTATGATGGTGGAAAAGTATGGATATGGCGAAAAAATGTCCTCGGATATCGTACTTTTGACCACTTTGATTTCCGTTGTGGAATTGCCTGCCTGCGTGTGGTTGGCGCATTTTCTGTACTGAGAAAAAAGCAGCAAAAAGTATAAAAAAGTGCTTGCAAAACGCCCGGAGGCGTGGTATAATCTTTCATGTTGATTACGGACGGTCCAATGGCGCATCAAGAGGATGGCGGTAAGAACGTCTTTGGGGAAAGGAGGAAACAAAATGGATATCATCAGAGAACTGGAACAGGAACAGCTGAAAAGCGAAGTAACTCCTTTTAACGTAGGTGATACAATTCGTGTATATGCGAAAGTAGTCGAAGGCTCTAGAGAAAGACTGCAGATGTTCGAAGGCGTTGTTATCAAAAGACAGGGTGGCGGCATCAGAGAAACTTTCACAGTAAGACGTATTGCATCCGGCGTTGGCGTGGAAAGAACATGGCCTTTGCATTCTCCTAGAATCGATCGTATCGAAGTAGTAAGACGCGGTATCGTAAGACGTGCGAAACTCTTCTACCTGAGAGATAAGGTTGGTAAAGCAGCAAAGGTAAAAGAATTATTGAGATAAGAAAAACAGGCCTTGGTGAGTTTCTCATCAAGGCTTTTTTCGTGA
>CATZIM010000296.1 GCA_958420075.1 uncultured Clostridia bacterium
ACGGGTCAACAGACCGAATGTGGTAAAGAATAATGCAAAAAATCCTGTCAGGATGTTCTGACCAAAGGAGAACATCAGCAACATTGCCCAAACAACATCGGGTACATTTCGGAAAAATGCAGCTACGATACGCACCAGGCGATTGATGCTCCAATGGATTTTTGTAATGCCGGAGCCAAGCAAGCTGAAGAAAAAAGCGCAGATGCCTGCCAAAACCGTTACGGCTACAGACAACAGTGCTGTTTCTACCAGCTTATCCAAAATCTTAGGCAGACGTTCCATTGCTGTTTCGTCGGGAATCAGATTGGAAAAAATCCAATGCAGGGCTGCCGGAAAAGACTGGATGCCTTCTGACAAATGAAACTGGGTCACCAGAGATGCCCCACAGAAAATAATAATCAGACTCAAAAATACAAGCGTATATGTTATTTTTCTTTTTTGGAAAATGTCCATGGTTTTTTCCATTATGCTCACCTCTGTAAATCCATAATCAAATCATTGGCAGAGGACTGGTAAATCTGCTGAATGATTTCTATTGTCAAATTTTCGGCAGGGCCATCATATACGATTTTCCCGCCGGAAACCCCGATGATCCGCTCGGAATATTTAATTGCTACATCCACCTGATGCAGGTTCACCAGGCAGGTGATGCCTTTTGTCCGGTTGATTTCCTGGAGCTGGTCCATAATGACTTTAGACGCTTTCGGGTCTAAGGATGCGATAGGTTCATCGCAAAGGATCATTTTGGGTTTCTGCATAATGGCTCTGGCGATGCCTACGCGCTGTTTCTGTCCGCCAGAAAGTTCGTCGCAGCGCTTATATACCTGATCGGAAAGTCCCATTTCCTGAATGATACGAAATGCTTCCTTTTTTTCTTCTTCTGTATAGTGTCCTGCCATACCACTGATGGCAGATTTTTTCCCCAGACAGCCGTGGAGCACGTTTTCGATGACGCTCAGTCGTTCCACCAGATTATAATGCTGGAAAATCATGCCGATTTTCGCCCGCATCTGACGCATCTCCGCTTTGCCTGCCTTTCGTACATCATGTCCATCAAAAATAATGGTCCCTTCGGATGCATCAACCAGACGGTTGATGCATCTGAGCAGCGTGGATTTCCCAGCGCCGGAAGGACCAATGATGGATACGAATTCGCCTTTTTCTATGGAAAACGTAATGTCACTCAATGCCTTTGTGACATTGTCATAAGATTTGCTTACGTTTTGAAATTCCAGTAATGCCATGCTTTTCTCCTCCATCGTTTGCTGTTTTTCATTCACCCAGGTCACGGATGGGGTCAAACCAGGAATCGTCTACCAGGACAAATCTTTCATTTTCAGATTTTTCAAACATACCTACGTTTTCAGAATCTTCAGGAACAAAGATTACTTCGTTGTTAGCCACTTCGTCAGATGTGAACAGATCCTGAATTGCTTTTACATCGGCAGGGTCCAGTGCATCAGAGTTATAAGCGAAAGGCCCATTCAGTACAGGTGTGGACTGGATAACTACGAATTCTTTGCCGGTTACAGTATCGAAAGGTGCGCTTGCGTCGCTGTTGATGGTGTAAACAGAGCCGGTTGTGTTTGCTTCGCCTTCGGTGCAGGTTGCGTAAGGCGCGATTTCTGTATCACAGAATGCTGCTACATCTGCTTTGCCGGACAGCAGGTTGAATGCAGAACCCTGATGAGAACCGCCGAAAAGTACCTGAGAGAACAGTTTGCCTTCGCCGCCTTCGATCAGGTCATCTTCTGTCAGATTCTGATCTGCGAAGTGAGAAATGATAGAGCTTGTGGGTACTTTGAAACCGGATGTAGAGCTGTTGGAAACGAAGGACATGCGTTTGCCTGCGATGTTGTCGATGCTGTAGCTGTCACCGTCTGCGTATTCGCCTTCGTCACCTTTGTTAACTGCCAGGAAGCTGTAGTATTTTGCGTCATCCAGTGTGCCGGAAGCACCAGAGTTTACAAACAGAGGCTCAATGGCATCGTTGGCGTTTTTGGCTTCGATGTAGCCCTGTGCGCCCATGAAACAGATCTGAGCAGTACCGTTTGCCAGAGATTCAATGGCGATGGCATAGTCTGTTGTCAGTTTCTGTTCTACTTTTTTGCCAGTTGCTTCTTCAATCAGACGAGCATATTCGCTGCGGGCAACGTCATAATCTTCTGCAGATTCATTGGGATACCATACCAGTGTGATGGTGTCCGCATATTCGCCTGTGCTTTCCGCAGTCTGCGCAGTTTCTGTGCTTTCTTCCGCCTGTGCGCCGCAGCCTGCAAATGCAGATACTGCCAGAGCAGCAGCCATTGCTGTGGTCAAAAGTTTTTTAAATTTCATACTTCATTCTCCTTTTTGATCGTTTGCTTTTTTATGATGAGAGCTGATTTCTCATACACTGACAGTATAAAATCTCACAAAAAGTGCTACCATCTAGCTCCTGTTATTTTTTTTTAAAGAAATACCGCAAAAATTCCGTTCTTTGTTAAAGATAATTTTTCAATTACCCAACCGAAAAACATTTGTCCATTCCTATGCTGTTCCCTATTTCCGCTGTTTTGCGAAGCATAGAACCAATGAACCTATGACATTCATTCTTAAAATCTTTGTATAAACTGAAAAAAATCTATATGAAATTTAAAATTTTCTCTTGCGCGATTCCTATCAAAAGAAAAACCCCCTTTTGGAGAGATCATCTTTCCAAAAAGGGGTTCTTCTTCTGCTAATGCTTTATGCCGGAATGCTTAGCTGTTTTTCTTTTCAGCCATCATTTTTTCCTGAGCTTCGATCATTTTCTTTACCATATAGCCGCCTACATAGCCGTTCTGTGCGGATGTCAGGTCGCCGTTATAACCTTTTTTCAGAGGCACGCCGATTTCGTTTGCCACTTCGTATTTGAACTGTTCCAAAGCGGCTCTTGCCTCAGGTACGTTTACTTTGTTGCTTGTAGAAGATGTGTTGCTCATGGTTAAAAACCTCCTTCAAAAAAACTGTTTGTTTGGTGTTGCAATGTTAGTATGACACGGACGCATTTTATTATGTCA
>CATZIM010000297.1 GCA_958420075.1 uncultured Clostridia bacterium
ATTTGTGTATTTTTCCAATGGATGAAGACTTTTTTTAAAAAAAAGAATATCATCCACGTTTTTACACGTCAATGATATTCTCGTTTTTACAGTCCGTTCTGCAGTTTTGCCGCTGTGATGCAGTTTTTCATAAGCATGGCAACGGTCATGAGTCCTACGCCGCCGGGCACAGGAGAAACAGCGCCAGCCACTTCGCAAACGTCGTCATAATCCACGTCGCCGCAAAGCTTGCCGTTTTCATTGCGGTTCATGCCCACATCAATGACAACAGCCCCTTCTTTCACCATATCTTTGGTGACAGTATGAAGCTTGCCAACTGCGCTCACCAGAATATCCGCTTCTTTGCAGATACCTTTCAAATCTTTTGTTTTGGAATGGCAAATGGTGACAGTGCCGTTTTTCTGCAAAAGCAGCATAGCGGTGGGTTTGCCTACATTATGGCTCCGTCCAATGACAACACAGCGTTTGCCTTCAATGGTATGACCGCTGCGTTCAATCAGTTCCAGTACGCCAGCAGGGGTGCAGGGCAAAAAGCCTTTCTGACCTGTATGCAGCAAGCCCACATTCAGAGGATGGAAACAGTCCACATCTTTTTTAGGGTCTACAGCCAGAATGACTTTTTCCTCATCAATCTGGGGAGGCAAAGGCAGCTGTACCAATACACCATGGACACTATTGTCCATGTTCAGCTGTTCCACCAGTGCCAGCAGGTCTTTTTCTTCCGTATCCTCCGGCAGTTCATAGGAACGGGACAGAATACCCACTTTTTCACAAGCCTTTTTCTTATTATTTACATATACCATGGAAGCGGGATCATTCCCCACCAAAACCACAGCAAGGCAGGGGGTAATCCCCTGCCGCTGTAATTCCTGTGCTTCCAAGGCAGCTTCTTCTTTGATCTGATCGGAAATAGCTTTTCCGTCGATGCGTTGTGCCTTCATAGCATAACTCCTTTATATTTTGATTGAATTAGAACAGACCAACAATGTTGCCGTCAGCGTCAATGTCGATGTTCAGTGCCGCAGGTTTCTTAGGCAGACCGGGCATTGTCATAACATCGCCCAGCAGTGCAACGATAAAGCCTGCACCAGCAGAAATGCGGATTTCTTTTACAGTTACTTCAAATCCTTCAGGGCGACCCAGTACCTTGGGATCGTCAGACAGGGAATACTGTGTTTTTGCGATACATACAGGGAAATGTTCAAAGCCCAGTTTTTCAATCTGTGCCAGTGTTTTCTTCGCTGCTGCTGTGAAGCTTACATGACCTGCGCCATAGATTTCCTTACATACTTTATTGATCTTTTCTTCGATGGACAGGTTATCTTCATAGAGCACATGGAAATTGCTTTCTTTTGTTTCCAGTGTTTCCAGAACTTTTTCAGCCAGCGCTTTGCCGCCTTCGCCGCCGTCAGCCCATACTTTCGCTACTGCAAATGTTGCGCCCATTTTTTCGCAGCGTTCTTTCACATAAGCCACTTCTGCGTCTGTATCTGCTACAAAGTGGTTCAGTGTAACCACAACAGGTACGCCATATTTCTGGATATTTTCAATGTGTTTTTCCAGGTTTACGAAACCTTTTGCCAGTGCATCCAGATTTTCGTTGCTCAAATCTGCTTTGGGAACGCCGCCGTTGTATTTCAATGCACGAACAGTAGCAACCAGTACAACTGCGTCAGGTTTCAGACCAGCTTTTCTGCATTTGATGTCGAAGAATTTTTCTGCACCCAGGTCAGCGCCGAAGCCTGCTTCTGTTACCACATAGTCAGCCAGTTTCATAGCAAATTTTGTTGCGCGCACGCTGTTGCAGCCGTGAGCGATGTTTGCAAAAGGACCGCCGTGGATGAAAGCGGGTGTGTGTTCCAGTGTCTGTACCAGGTTGGGCTGCAGCGCATCTTTCAGCAGTACAGTCATAGCGCCGTCTGCACCAATCTGTTTTGCAGTTACAGGTTCATCATCATAAGTATAACCAACGATGATTTTGCCCAGCATTTCTTTCAGATCGTGCAGGTCGTTTGCCAGACAGAAGATTGCCATGATTTCAGAAGCAACAGTAATCTGGAAGCTGTCTTCTCTGGGAACACCGTTTACTTTGCCGCCCAGACCGGAAATCACATGACGAAGCTGTCTGTCGTTCAGGTCCACAACTCTTTTCCAAGCGATTTTTCTGGGGTCGATGTTCAGTTCATTGCCCTGCTGGATATGGTTGTCCACCATGGAAGCCAACAGGTTGTTTGCTGTTGTGATGGCATGGAGGTCACCTGTAAAATGCAGGTTGATATCTTCCATGGGCACTACCTGTGCATAACCGCCGCCAGCCGCACCGCCTTTGACACCCATGCAGGGACCCAGAGAGGGTTCTCTCAGGCATGTCAGCGCATTTTTGCCCATTTTCTGCAGTGCCTGTGTCAGACCGATGGTAACTGTTGTTTTGCCTTCCCCAGCGGGTGTAGGGTTCACAGCTGTTACCAGAATCAGTTTTGCATCGGGTCTGTCTTTGATCTGATTATAATATTTATCACTCACTTTGGCTTTATACTTGCCATAACATTCCACATATTCTTCGGGGATGCCAGCTTTCGCCGCAATGGCGGTAATGGGTTCCATGGTGCATTCCTGTGCAATCTGCAAATCTGTTTTCATCTTCAAAAACTCCTCTCTCCGATTCCAATATGTCCTTGCGCTTGCCTGTCCTACTTTGAAAAAAAGCCGACAGTCCAAGCGTAATCGCCCAGACGGTCGGCATCAAATCTGTCATACTCCATGTGGTTACTCCACTTCCGTCAGTCATATGACTCTACCAAAATGGTACTATATGAGACGAAATTTGTCAATGTGCAACCTGTATGAAATCCATATTCTTTTATGCATTTTCCTCTGTGGGGGACTGCATTTCCTCCCACTGTGCTCTGGTGATGAGGACTTTTCTTGGTTTGCTGCCTTCTTCCGGCCCAACCATTCCCCGTCTTTCCAATTCATCCATAAGTCTTGCCGCACGGTTATAGCCAATGCGGAACTGACGCTGGAGCATGGAAACAGAA
>CATZIM010000298.1 GCA_958420075.1 uncultured Clostridia bacterium
ATGATAGCTGCGGGAATCACTGCAACAGCTGCGTTTTTGGCACCGCTGATGTTGACTTCCCCTACAAGACGTTTACGTCCCTGTACAATCAATTTATCCATAAACAACATTCATCCTTCCAAATCATTCGCCAAAGGACTTTCTAAATTTCGCCCTAACATTCAGATTATATCACGAAACACCCCTACTGCAAAGCCTTTTTTTGCTTTGTTTCGGGCTTTTCCGCCTGCAAAACCCTTTGTCCGCCCAAAAAGGACAAATTCATTCCACATAAATCATCCGTTTGGTCATACCGCCGTCTACCACCAGGTTGATACCGTTGATAAAATCACTTTCCTCTGCCGCCAAAAACAGACATGCCCGCAGGATATCCGCAGGTTTTCCCACACGTCCAGAAGGATGCTGTTTATGATCTGCTTCCGTCAAAGCGTCATAATCTCCCGTTTCAATCCAGCCAGGGCTGATGGCATTGACCGTCACTGCCGTATCGGACAAAGATACGCAGAGGCTGTTGGTGAGAGAAACCACGCCGCCTTTGGATGCGCCGTAAGCCTCCCAGCCTGCTTCATTCTGATGCCATCTGGTAGAAGCGATGTTGATGATTCTGCCATAATCCGCCCCTTCGTTGGCACGAAGGAAATTTTGACAGCACAAAAAAGACCCCCGCAGATTCGTATGAATCACGTTGTCAAATTCCGCCGCTGTCAATTCCCATGGGGATTTCTGCAAATGACTGATGGCGCCGCAGTTCACCAGCACGTCAATAATGCCGTACTTCTGCCGCGCATATTCAAAAAACTGTTTTATGTCTGTTTCCTGCCGTAAATCCATGGGCAGGTATACGATGTTTTCTCCTGTAAAATCTGCTGTTTCGGGCAAGTCCGTAGCAATGACAAAATACCCTGCCGCCGCAAAGCCTTCCGCCAAAGCATGTCCGATGCCGCCTGTGGCTCCCGTAATGACTGCCTGTTTCATGGGAACCCCCTCCTCTCTATACAGTTTCATTATACAACAAAAGAAAGACGGCAAAAAGGCAAAATTCTGCCAAAGTGTCTTGGCAAAAATTACATAGCAAAAAACCCGACTTGAATAAAGTCGGGCTTTTGAAAAAATTATTTTTGTTTTGGATGCCAAATGGCTTTTTCCAGTTCCACCAAAGGCAGAGGTGCCAGTGCAAGAGCCGCCGTCAACAGCCACTGTTCCCAGTCCAGCGGCACTACCTGGAAAATGCCCGCCAAAGGCGGCATCATGATGACAACGCACTGGAGGACTACCCCCACCACAAATGCCATGAGGAGCCATTTGTTGGAGCAGAAAGGCAGTTTTCCCAGAGAACCTTCTCCCCGCATGTTGAAGGCATGAACCAACTGAGAAAGAGAAAGCACCGCAAAAGCCATGGTACGTCCTACGGCATAGCCATCTTCCTGGTCAAAATACACATGCCCAATGCCGAAAGCCAGCAACGCCAAAACGCCAATCATAACACCTTCTAATAGAATTCTGCCGCCAAGTCCATCCCCAAACAAACTGCCCGTATTTTTTCTAGGCGGTCGTTCCATGATGTTATCCTCTGCGGGCTCCATACCAAGGGCAATGGCAGGGAGGGAGTCCGTCACCAGATTTACCCACAAAAGCTGGATGGGCAAAAGAGGTGCCGCCCAGCCCAGAAGCATTGCCACAAAGATGGTCAAAATCTCCCCGATATTGCTGGAAAGAAGAAAATGAACAGCTTTACGGATATTGTCATAAATGCCACGTCCTTCCCGTACCGCTTCCACAATGGTGGCGAAGTTATCGTCCGTCAGAATCAGGTCTGACGCGCCTTTTGCCACTTCCGTTCCGCTTTTGCCCATGGCACAGCCGATGTCTGCCGTTTTCAAAGCCGGTGCATCGTTGACGCCGTCCCCTGTCATAGCAACCACATTGCCCCGTTTCTGAAATGCTTGCACAATACGTACTTTATGCTCCGGTGCCACTCTGGCAAATACCGTGCAGGTTTCCGCCGCGGTTTCCAGTTCCTTGTCGCTCATTTTGTCCAGTTCCGCCCCTGTGACAGCGCAGTCCCCTTTCTGGTAGATACCCAATTCACGACCGATGGCTTCTGCCGTCAGCACATGGTCACCTGTAATCATGACAGGGCGGATACCTGCCTGTCTGCAAAGATGTACCGCTTCTTTCACTTCTGGTCTGGGCGGATCTACCATGCCTGCCATGCCTGCGAAAACCAGATTCCGTTCCAAAGCTTCCTCTGTCAAAGGCGGTTTTTCCTCCCACTGCCGAAATGCCACTGCCACCACTCTGAGTGCCTGTGCTGCCATTTCTCCATTGACCATTCGTGCCATGCTTTTCCGTCTACTGTCAAAGGGAACCTGTCCACCGCCCTCCATGCAGAAGGCGCATTTTTCCAGCAGAATATCTGGTGCGCCTTTTGTGACGGAAATCCAGCCATCCTCTGTTTTGTGTAGGGTAGTCATACGCTTTCTCGCCGAAGAAAAAGGAATTTCTCCCACCCTTGGCATGTCCCGTCTGAGGGCAGCAAAGTCAATCCCCATGTTCTGGGCGTACTCCCCAAGGGCTTTTTCCGTAGGTTCTCCCTGCAAGTTCCCATCAGACACATTGCAGTCATTGCAGAGGGCAAAAAGATTTGCCACCGTTTCCCGCAAGTCCTCATTTTTCGGTTCCCTATGGCTGTAATCCGTCCATGTAGTGACCTGCATACGGTTCTGGGTCAATGTGCCTGTTTTGTCAGAACAAATAACCTGCGCACCGCCTAAGGTTTCCACTGCCGACAGTCGCCGGACGATGGTATGTTTTTCCGACATGCGGGATGTACCCATAGCCAATACGATAGTCACAATGGCAGGCAGTCCTTCGGGAATAGCTGCCACCGCCAGACTCACCGCTGTCATAAACATGGAAAAAGGCGGTTTCTCCTGCAAAATCCCCATGCAGAAAATAAGAGCGCAAATTTCCAGTGCACCAATACCCAGCTGTTTACCTGTCTGCTCCAGTTGCTTCTGCAGAGGTGTCATGCT
>CATZIM010000299.1 GCA_958420075.1 uncultured Clostridia bacterium
ATCCTCCACATGGGGCAGCAAAGTATCCTGCTGTGTCTTATTGAAACGATGGATTTCGTCGATAAAAAGAATCGTCTTTTTACCAAACATGCCAAGACGTTCCTTTGCCGCCGTTACCGTATCTTTAATGTCTTTGATGCCGGCAGTGGTGGCATTAATCTGGACAAACTCACTTTTCGTAGTATTGGCAATGATTTTTGCCAGTGTGGTTTTTCCTGTTCCCGGCGGACCATAGAAAATCAAGGAACCCAGTCGGTCACCTTTAATGGCACGGTAAAGCAATTTATCTTTTCCTACAATCTGCTCCTGCCCTACAAATTCTTCCAAAGTTGTTGGACGCATTCTTGCAGCAAGCGGCGCATCCTGTGTGCCTCTTTTCTGTAGATTATATTCAAAAAGGTCCATGTTGCTCACCTCTTTTTATTTTGTCAGGAACAGGCAGGCATCCCCAAAGGAGAAGAAGCGATACCGTTCTTTGACAGCTTCTTCATAAACACGCATGATAAAATCTTTCCCCATAAGAGCAGAAACCAGCATAATCAATGTGGATTCCGGCAGATGGAAATTGGTAATCATGCAATCTACTGCTTTGAATGTATAACCGGGATAAATAAAAATCTTTGTCCAGCCGCTTCCCGCATGAACGATACCATTTTCATCTGTGACAGATTCCAGTGTTCTGGTACTGGTGGTACCAACAGCAATGATTCTGCCGCCATTTTTTCTGGCTTCATTCATGATTGCAGCCTGATCTTCTTCCACTACATAATATTCGGAATGCATTTCATGATCCAGAATGTCTTCCGCTTTTACAGGGCGGAAAGTACCCAGACCTACATGGAGTGTTACATGGGCAATCTTTACGCCCATTTCTTCGATTTCTTTCAGCAGTTCCGGTGTAAAGTGCAGACCTGCTGTAGGTGCAGCTGCGGAACCATCGTGTTTTGCGTATACAGTCTGATAGCGTTCTTTATCTTCCAGTTTATGCGTGATATATGGAGGCAGAGGCATTTCGCCCAGCTCATCCAGAATATTTTCAAAAACGCCTTCATAATAGAATTTAATGATACGGTTGCCGCCTTCGATGGTTTCCAGTACTTCTGCTGTCAGTCTGCCATCACCAAAGGAAATCTTATCACCGGGACGAGCTTTTTTACCAGGACGCACCAGCACTTCCCATGTATCAATGCTTTTCCGCACCAAAAGGAGCACTTCAATATGCGCGCCGGTGCCTACACGTTCCCCATGAAGTCTTGCAGGCAATACTCTTGTATCATTGATAACCAGACAATCTCCCGCTTTCAGATATTCTTTGATATCCCGAAAATGTCTATGGGAAATAGATTCTGTATTCTTATCAGCCACCAACAGCCGGGAAGAAGAACGATCTTTCAAAGGTTCCTGCGCAATCAGCTCTTCCGGCAAATCAAAATAAAAATCACTTGTTTTCATGTTTCTTCCTCATTTTCTCAATAAATAATTTAGTGCATAATCTATGCCGAAAAATTCCAGCATCTTTTTTCGATAAATCTTTGTTGCATCATCGGGCAGGAAATCAAATCCTTCGATGTCATAGTCATGGAGTACATAATGTTCCTCCATATCCTGAGACAACACAGTCACCTCAGGGTCTGTATAAGGACGGCGGATATCTGTCACTTCCGCATCAGGATCGGAAATCACACGCATGATATCTGCAATCTGATGATCTTTCAGTTTTTTTACATACATTGGCTTCCCTCTTTTCTCATTCCTTAATGTTCCAACAAAAAGTCAATGGCATATTGGTCGCCAAAGTATTCATACATCTTTTTCCGGTAAATATATTCGGAACCGGCACAGGCACGGTGGAATCCCTGAATATGGTAGTCATAGAGGCGATAAGTTTCTTCTGTTTCCTGAAACATTGCCTTTACCTCAGGCACCTTAGACCAGTTGACACAATCCTCAAAACTGGAATTGTATGTACGAATCTGCACAATCCGCACACTGCCGTCATCGGAAATCAGGTTCATGATCTCACGAATCTGTTCTTCCGTCAATTTCTCTGCGTACATCTATACCCGCTCCTTCCAGATCATTTTCAACCATTTGCCAGAGTGTATCCTTTCGGCAGCCCAAAAGCGCATCTTTTACTGCCGCCAAGCTGACGGGAATGGGACGATGCATACCGCCGCAGCGAAGCCCCTCATCCAGATAAATCCAAAATATGCCCTCACTTTTCTTCCCATTCAGATCGCAGTCGGAAAAACAGAGCGTATTTCCTTCATCATCCCGCCATCCCTTATGGGAAATCAGAAAGGTCTGCCAATCCATGCTCTCACCCCTCAATGGTTACGCCTGTATAATAATGTTTGATGATTTCTTCATAAGTATAGCCCTGCTGTGCCATACCCTGAGCGCCATTCTGGCTCAGGCCAACACCATGGCCATTGCCGCTGCCTTCAAATACAAAAGTGCCATTTTCCACAGTGCTGATATTCACATCGTAAATCTGATAATCTCCTGTACAAATCACAGGTGTGTTCTGATTGGAGTATGTATTTTCAGAAACACTCAAACCATCCAGTTTCAGATTTTTGCCATTCATAGCGGAAAGAGTACCTTCTGTTTTTGCAGTGATGCCATTTGCTGCTGCAGAAGATGTCAAAGAACCTGTACTATTGCTTGTTGCCGTCTGACGCTGCACGGATTTGCTTCCAGAAGAAGGGTCTCCGCCTTTTCCATTGATGGTAAACATCTTACTGGGCAAACTGCCGCAGGCACCGGAAAAATAAGTACGGATATTTTCTTTTGTCAGTGTCACACTGCCGGAAGTACCGACAATCTTCATTTCCTGCACACGACCGCCTGTAGAAATCTTTGTAATGACAATATCCTGGGCACTGCCAATATTTTCGCCTTTGGAAGAAAGCAGACTATCCAGCTGAGACAATGTCAATGTCTTTTCCCATGTATTGTTGCCGTACTCTCCAACTTCAGGTACCGCGCGCAAAT
>CATZIM010000300.1 GCA_958420075.1 uncultured Clostridia bacterium
ATCATCTCTTGCAGAAGTAGCAGCAAGAGGCATAAAACCGTTGCTGTCTTTTCCAATATATCTGTGGCACTTAGCTTCGCCAAAAGCAGCGTTTGGCTTTTGATAGATAAATCCTTTCCGCATCTGCCCCATCATGGCACTTGCTGCTTTACTTTTTGCCTGAAAGCTGGAATCACAGAGTATTTCTTTGACCTTTCCACCATTTAAGCAGGTTCGTATGGTTAGATCGTCCATTTCGATTCGCCACTGTTTGGTCGTGGCAGGGTTGATAAAGATTTTCTCAATCATGGCTTTGCCTTTTCCTCCTTTCAGGTAAAAGTAAATGTCCTAAATAAAAGTAGAATGCTGCACAATGGCAATACCAATGTGCAGCATTGCCTCTAGTAACCAAATTTCACTTTTTAAAACCACTTTGCGTTTTCATCCTTAAACTGCGGTGTATTGCCATCTTTGTATGGGTCATATCGATTTTCATTGCAACCAAATTCTTTTAAGAGAGCAATCTTATTATCGGATGTCCATTCAATCAGTGATATTCCATCAAAGGCTTCTGCCTGCCCACCATCCATTTGATTTTTAAAATACCATTCAACAATTGTCTGATTATCTTTATGGAAAAACTGTTTGATATCCCACTGCAATACAGTTCCCCTCGTGTTCCATTCTTCAAACCAAAGTGTAATCTTCTGGGCTCCATGATACTCCGGTCCCCAACTTTCTATGTAGATGGCATTGCTTGAGAAAATATCAGATATGCCAAGGTCTTTCTTTACAAGCCACATTTCAAACCAAAGCCTAATGATTCTTTCTCTATTTTCCATCCTCAAAACCCTCCTCGATCATTTCAAATTTCGATTTTCCGTCAAATCCTATCCAAAATCCAACCGTTTATTGATTGGAACTACATTTGACAATTCCATTGGTGTTATTTAAAACAAAGGTAAAATCTCTCCATGATTCCCAATAGCATTTCAGTTTTCTTAATCTCCTCATTGAGAAGGTCATTATATTCCTGTTCAAGCCATTCAGCCCGGTCAGTAATCCATCCAAACTGCTCTTGAGCTTGCGTGTACCTCTGATGAACAAAGAAGTATTCACCTATAAAACAACGCGCTTGTGTTTTGCTGACGATATCATCATCCTGAAAATCAAGAGCTGCCAAAAACTTTCCAGCGCTTTTACCTCTAAGTCTTTGGCTAACTGTATTTCTGCTTTTTGAAGATATAACTGCGTTGTCATAAAAACTCCTTCTTAATCAAAATCCATCCAGACCAGATGTTTTCCGCAATGCAGGCATTGAAACAAATAGCACTGCAAATGCCCGCCATTGACAGAGTTCTCGATCATTTCTTTCTGCTCATCATCCCACATAGGGTCATCCAGCACTTCATCCATGACGTCTAATGCCTGCAATTCCATAGCACCTACTCTACCCAAATAAGCACAGAAGTCCCCACAGTGGGCACGCCAGTATTCCTGCTGCCAGCCATAGTAACCGGGTGTACGGTGAATGAGTTCGTCCAGTTTTTCGGTATCCTCCACACCATCGTCCACAGAATAATCATCCTGAAAACTGCCGTCAAATTTTTCTGCCGCTTTTCCACTGGCAATACAAGATGGACACAGATAATCAATGTCATCCACAGAATAAAATGGTGCTTCATAATAGGTGTGCGTTACCTTTCCACAGCAATCACAGATTACACCCTCTTCTGATATCTCAAATGCTCCAGTATTTAATGGATTGGGGTGGTATTTGAATGTTGGTATTCCCAGTTCTGCCAGCATTTCTTTTTCTTTCTGAATATCTTCTTCTGTTTTGGGTTTGGGAATTGCAAAATCGTTTCTCCAGTTTTCTGCATATCCTTTCATTTTTCCTAAGCGTTTTTTGATTTTGATATCTGAAAGATCACCAATACTGGATAATAAATCATAGGCATCTTTTTTATAGTTTAAAAGCTCATATACATTGACCAGAACTTCTTTTGCCTCTATCTCTTCACGCTCTTCCAATCTTTCCTTGAAATCATAAAGAGCAGTCACACTGACAGAATCGCCCTTAGATTGTTCAAACTGCTTTTTTAATACGATATATTTTTCTTGATACTCATTCATATTTCCACCCCATTTCAAAGGACTCATTCTTCACAAACATCACAAAGCTTGTCCATAATATCAGAAATTTCTGTTGGAATACCTTCTTCCCATTGGGGATTTTCAATCAATTCCCCTTCCAGAGCCAAAAACAATTCTTTTGGTATTTTTACTTTTGCTTCTTCTTCCTCGTACTCAGAGGTCCAATCATAATGATCACTATATTCATCGTTTGCAGGATCAAAAGCATATTTTTGATTTCCATAAAAGCCAGAAAGGTAATTTTTTTCAATGGTTTGAATGATATCATAATCTTCCAATGCCCAAAAAGCCTCTTCTTCACATTCCTCTCTGTCAGCAAATTTCTTATAGAATCCAGGTTCCATATACCAATATAAGAGCAAAATCGTTCCTTTATCTGTATCTGGTTGATCTACAATCCATCGAATGACTTCTTTTGAATTGTCAAAATTCCAGCACAATGCAAGCATTTGTCTTTCTTTTGGATTATGTTTCTTCAGGTAGTCAATCACCAGTTCCGCGCTTAATTGGTCAAATTCTTCTTCTGTAATTTCAATTCCATCCCAATCAAAGCCAGGATCTAAAATGTCATTGATGTGCAGCATATTTTCATCTCCTTTCAATCCCACCAGAAATACCAAACCTTGGACTGTCGCAATACATCTGCCAATGAGCCTACCGTAGCATTTTCTGGTCCTTGATCCACTATATCTGGGCAGAAACCATATTGTTCCAAAGCCACTTCCATTGCACATTCTTTTGAAATAGCCGTCGGAAGGTCAAATTCTAATACGTCATGTGTCAGAACGGCAGGTGCAGCTCCATACTGCTCAAACCAATACTTCGCCACAGCCATAACTTCTGGTGCATCTGGGCACTC
>CATZIM010000301.1 GCA_958420075.1 uncultured Clostridia bacterium
TATATGAAGAAAATCTGAAAACCCCTGTTATTTCCGGAGAAGGACAAGCACCTGTCTATGCAGTGGCGCTGACAGATACCTACAGTAAAATACAAAATCTAGGAGATGGATATTTCCTTGGAATCGATGATACGGAAGGATATTTCAAACGCGCTTTCGATATTCTGGACGGTACAGGAAAAGTAAAAAGCCATTTTGCACCAGGTGAAATCTTTGATATGGTATATTTGGGAGAAGGACTGTTTTGTGTCTACACAGAGGATTGGAAACCGGAATACGTTATAAATGAAAATGGACAGAAACAGTTTGATGTGGTTTATGACTCTATAGGTGATTTTCATGGAGGATTGGCATGTGTAACTGATGAAAAGGACGGTCAAACTGTGGAAGGCTATGTTGATGCAAATGGAACGCTGCAGATTCCTTTGCAATTCGCAAATGGCAGATATTTTTCTGAAGAACGAGCAGTTGTTTGCGATTTGGAATCAAGAAAATACGGCATAATCGACAAGAAAGGAAATTATGTTGTTGCCCCGAAGTACAAATCTTGTGAAAGTTTTCAGGACGGAATGGCTCTGGTAGAAACAGAACAGGGATATGGCTACATCAACCTTCAGGGAGAAGAAGTCATTGCACCGCAGTATGTATGGGCATCAGATTTTTATGACGGCACAGCTTATGTGCTGGAAGAACAAAATGGTCCCGTTTGGCTCATCAATACAAAGGGCGAGAAAGTCAGAAAAATTGCAGACCAGCCAGGAGATTTGTATGAGAGCAATGCATATTGTTTGCGCATATCTCAGAATGTGGTGCTGCCTTCCGGCGTAGAGGAAGATGTAGACCGTTATTATGACAAGAACGGAGAAATCTCCATGGAACAGGGAAAACTGCTTTTCAGGCTTTCTGAAGGGCTTTGCTCTGTATTGGATGAAAAGACACAAAAATACGGATATGCGGACGAAACAGGAAAAATGGTCATTTCTCCTATATTCAATGAAGCAGGAAGATTCCAAGATGGATATACGGTGGTACAAGTGCAGGATCAATGGGGCGTTGTAAAAAATCCACTTTTACAGAAATGATACTGTATCGCAACAAGTTATATTTTTGACAATAAATGCAGATAAAAAAAGGTATGGTTTTGCATCATACCTTTTTTATTTCCATCAAAACCCTGTTTTATAGGGATTTTTCCGTAGATAAAAGGGGATGTTTCATTGCTTCGGAAGAAAGACTATGGTAAAATAATATCAGAAATATTTGATTTATTGGTATATCATTCTATGATATGCGGCACAAAAGGAAAGAAAACATCGGGGAGAGAGTGATTATGGATCAGAAGAAGGCGCTGCACGTACTGGCGTATGAACACATCAAGAATATGGTTTTGGAAGGCAAAATGGAGTATGGCGAAATCTATTCGGAAACCAAGATTGCAAAAGAAATTGGGATTTCCCGTACACCCGTCAGAGATGCGATACAGTATCTTTCCCAGGAGAAATACATTGATATTTTGCCGAATAAGGGATTTTGTCTGCATAAAATGGGCATACAGGACTTTGTGGATACCAACCAGATCCGTACTGCCATTGAGGGATACTGCGGCAGAGAAATTGCCCAGAAGGCCAATTTAGAGGAAACAAAGGAAACATTTGAACTGCTGGAGACCTTTTTGAAACAGCAGAAGGAAGCGTTGGAACAGGAGTCAGTGACGGCTTTTTTTGAAGCGGATATGCAGTTCCATATCCAATTGGTCAGCCATATTGCCAATCGGGAATTGAACAACCTCTTTGGCACGTATATGTATCGTATGCGCAATCTGGCGCTGCATTCTCTAAATGTGCCGGGGCGTATGGAAAAGACATATCAGGAGCATTTGGAAATTTTTGATAATATGAAGCAGGGCAATGTGATACAGACTTATGAAAGCATTGTGTATCATATGGAAAGTCCCAGAAATATCAGTATAGACGAAGATTGAAAAAGCAGGTATTCCCATTGGGGAATACCTGCTTTTTATAATATAGAAGAGATGTTTTAAACGGAAAATCATTACATGAAGAAGCTCAATACAAGAACTTCCACAACACCCACAGCCCATGCGATGGTTGAGGTTACAGACCATGTGATCAACTGGTCTTTGGCTTCTTTTACGCCCAGTGTACGGTTTACAACCCAGAAATAACTGTCGTTGAAGTAACCGAAGAACAGGGAGCCTACGCAGCAGGCGATGCTGCCCAGCAGAGGGCTGACGCCGGAAGCGATGATGATAGGAGCAGAGATACTTGCTGCTGTTGTCATTGCTACTGTACCGGAACCCTGAATGAAACGCATCAGTGTGGAGATGATCAGAGGCAGGATGATGATGGGGATAGCTGTCTGAGACAGACCTTCCGCAATGTAAGTGCCCAGACCGGAGTCTTTGATGATCTGACCCAGAGCACCGCCGCCGCCGGTAACCAGCATGATGATACCAGCAGACATCATACCTTTTTCCATTTCAGAAAGTGCTGTATGACGATCCAGATTTCTGCCAAGACCGAAAATAGCAACCAAAAGACCCAGACCAACGGCTACGATAGGCTGACCCAGGAAGATCAGGATTTCCATGGGGCCTGTTGTTTTACCCAAAGCAGAAGCGATGGTGTTGATCAGAATCAGTACAATGGGAACGATCAGAGGCAGGAAGGACTGCAATGTGCTGGGCAGACCTTTTTCTTCCATTTTTAATGTGTCTTCGTTTGTAGGTTCCTGGTAAGGCATGGAGACAAATTCGCCGTCTTCATTAGGAATCTGATAGTATTTTTTGCTCAGGTACAATCTTGCGTAAGCAATACATGCGATTGCCATGGGGATTGCCAATACGATGGTCATCAGAATGAATTTACCAACGTCAACGCCAAAGATACCGCATACGCCCAGAGGACCGGGAGTAGGAGGAACCAGAGAGTGGGTGATTACCAGACCTGCTGCCAGCGCAACACCCAGAC
>CATZIM010000302.1 GCA_958420075.1 uncultured Clostridia bacterium
AAGCGGATATGCCCCAGAAGTATGGATATAAATTGCTCAATGGAGAAAGCCATACCAAAGATCGGGATAAACTGCTGCGGATCTTCATTGCTATGGGAATGAATCTGAAGGAAGTACAGCGTGCACTGGCGTTGTATGGAATGCCGGGACTGTATCCCAAAAAACAGAGAGATGCCATTTTTATCATTGCGTTCAATGAAGGGATTTCTTCTGTAGATACGGTCAATAGCTGGCTGCAGGAATATGGAGAAGCGGAACTGACCAGAAGCGCGGATTAAAACTCCCCTAAATCAGGGGAAAAATCATGGGCCTTTTCCTTTATACTAAATTTGCAAATAGCGAATAGCAAAAAGCAAAGGAGGGAGCCTATGACAGATATGGAATTGGCAGAAATTCTGCGCAGTATGTACGATAATGCCAGACGGAATGAAGCGGTGTGTCAGGTCAATCTTTTTGGTATTCTTTATGCGGAAGAACTGAAAAATAGTGGCTGCACCATCAAACATATTGTGGAGCTCTCTGGAATCCAGTTCGGTTATGTTTCTGAAATCAGCAAAGGAATCAAATTATCCAGGTATGTAGTTCCAAGAGATCGAGAATGAGTTCGCCTTCCTTTTTTGTGAGAGGTTATTTGCGTAAAAAACAAAAGGAAAAAGGGAGGAAGTAACATGAAAACAGCAAAATTGGTCATTGGTATCCTCAGTATTGTACTGACTATGGTGGTGTTGTTTCAATCTTGTGCGGCTACGGTGGGGGACGCGTTGGCAAATGAAGGTGGAACCAGCGGCGGCGCAGGAATGGGTGTAGCGCTGCTGATGCTTGTGGCAGGGATTGTAGCCATTGCGGCAAGAAATAGCCGCGGAGGCAGCATATTCTGCATCATTGCTTATGCTTTGGCAGGCGTTTTGGGACTGACTGCACATGGCATTTTCCAGGACCTGATTGTTTGGGGAAGTTTGTGCTTGATTTTTGCGCTGATTTTCCTTATTGGTTTGATTAAAGAGAAAAGGGCATAAGCAGATTGATTTATGTCAAGAATAGTAAATGAATTGGAGAATCACAGTGAACTTTGGGTGTTCCCTGTGATTCTTTGTTCATGGAGCATTTTTGAAAAGAAAAAGGTTAGGGGAAAAGCTTGAATTTTGATTTAAAAATTCAGATGTTAAATGCTACTGCATACATTTTATCTGCCGATGGGACATAAGATGGATTTAGAAAAAACATTATGAGAATAAATTTTTGTTTGATGTTGGAGAAACGAGGAGATAAGACTGCATTGTATTTTGAATCTGTTCATGATGTTTTTTATTGCGTTTTATGAGAATTTGTGATATAGTATTATAGGTATTTGCCCAAAGATGCTGTTTTATAAAATGAAAAATGAATTCGTAAGAAACAGGTCGCTGGTTGTAGATAAGGATAGTCCATCAGATATGCCGGAATAACTCAGTCGGTAGAGTAACTGATTCGTAATCAGTAAGTCGCGTGTTCGAGTCACGTTTCCGGCTCTTTGCAAAAAAACGGTTAAAACCTTAGGTTTTAGCCGTTTTTTTTATGCCCAAAATTTTTCAGATGGATTCGGAAAACCTCGCTCCCTGTCACTATATCGGTAGTCAGAAACCTTCTGATGAACTCTGTGGTCATGCCTTGTAAAAAGAGCTGTGCCACAGAAGAAAACAGAAAACGATGAAGGAACATTCTCTGGAAAGATTCCATTTTCTCCTGTCCAATGAGAACTTTTATTTTTTCCTCTGTCTGCCTGAGGTCTATGATGTCTACACTGGTTTCAGAGGAAAGTGTCTTTTCCTGTATGAAGCCTTGGAATGCCTGCTCCAATAAGGAGTCTGCATGGGATATCAGCCAGAGCATTTGTCTTGTATGAACTTCCTGACAGTCAAATGCTTTTTCTGCTTCTGTGTCAGAAATGCTCCGCATTACGGCAGCCATGGCTTCTGAAACTTCATCCTGTAAGCTGACAAAATCAATCTGTGCAAGCAAACGAAAGCACAGAGAAAAATAATGATCCAGCAGGTATCCCTTCGTCCCAAGGCTTTCCTTTAGGTCTTGTGCTGACTGAAAGAATGCTGAGAATGTTGGTATGCTTTCGTCAGGTGAGGAGAGATATGCTTCGAAAATATCCATAAGATAACCACCTTTTAGAATGTAATATGCTTTGTGGTATATAAACTCTTATGGAATCAGAAGTCAAGTGATTTCGAGATACGATTTTTCCCAATAGCCTGCTATTTGATTCGTTCCCATTCTCCAGTAGTTGGTTTTCTGTCATTGGATTTTAGGGATTTCTGGTTGTTGTTGGGTGACACAGTGGATCATACCACCATACTGATATAATGCTGTAACATCAATCCCTACGACTTCCTTGTCAGGATATAGACCGGCAATTATGTTTATAGCAATCTTGTCGTTTGGATCTTGATAGACAGGAAGAAGAACAACCTCATTTCCTACATAATAGTTGATATAATTTCCTTTGTAGTCCAGTCCAGATACATTGTTCGCAGTCAAAGGTAATTCAATTACTTGATATGGATTTCCCTCTGCATTAACAGCCGTATGCAGTACTTCATAATCTGACTCGGAAATCTCTTCATAGAGCTGGAAAAAATCTTGTTCGGATACAGTCAGAATCGTATTTTCATCCAAGAATTTTGCGATACCATCAATATGTGCGTCGGTAATATCCTCACCTTCAACACCATCCAGCCAGATAAAATTCGTAACCCCCAAATACTTTGTCATGTAAGCCTCGGCTTCCTCTATGCTCATGTTAGGATTGCGATTTTGATTGATCACAGAACTTTTACAGAGCATGGCAGTACCGTTCCCATCTAATTCCACAGAACCGCCCTCTAGAATGAAATCAGGAATAGAAAGAAGCGGTAAGTTTTTTTCTTCGGCAACAATTTGTGGAATTTTATCATCATGGTGATATGGGGTTTTCTCACCCCATCCGTTAAAACCAAAATC
>CATZIM010000303.1 GCA_958420075.1 uncultured Clostridia bacterium
GTAGATTTTACAAAGGAAGCAGCAGGTATTCGCTTTGAGGTACCACAGTCTGGATTTAGTCCATTTGCGATTATTTGGGAAGAGAAAGATACAGATGACGGCGGCTCTTCCTCCGGCGGAGGCAGCCACACTTCCAATACCTACTATGTACGTTACCACAACGATGACGATACCGAACGTGATGGTAAATTCATCCCCGGCGAAACCGTTACTGTAAAAGGTAATGTATTTACTGCACCTGTCGGCAAAATGCTGGCAGGCTGGAGTCTGGAAGAAGGCGGTAAAGTAGACTACAAAGCAGGCGATACTTTCCGTATGCCCGGCAGCAGTGTAGACCTCTATGCTGTATGGAAAGATGCAGAAACAGAAAGCCACAGCGCATACATCAGCGGTTATCCCGATGGTACTGTTGGACCTGATAAGACCATTACCCGTGCAGAAGCAGCGACGATGTTCTATAACCTGCTGGCAGACAAAAATGGTGATGCGAAAACATTTACAGACGTTCCTGCAAATCAGTGGTATGCAAAAGCGGTGACTACTTTAGCAGGTAAAGGCGTCATCAGTGGTTATCCTGATGGGACATTTAAACCTAATGCGCCCATTACCCGTGCAGAATTTGTCACTATGGCAATGAATTTTGCAGATGCTGACAAAGGCACAGCTTGCAGTTTCCCTGATGTACCTCAGAATATGTGGTACTATGGCGCAATTGCAGGCGCAACACAGAATGGCTGGATCAGCGGTTATCCTGATGGCACATTTGGACCTGATCGTTACATCACCCGTGCGGAAGTGACAAGTGTCATCAACCGTATGGAAAATCGTGCGGCAGATATGTCCTTTATGATGGACCATCTGAATGAATTGCGTACATTCAGCGATCTGAGCTTTGGTCACTGGGCATATGGCTCCATGATGGAAGCGGCAAATGGTCATGACTATACAAGAGCAGATCAGAACAGCTATGAATCTTGGGTAGATATCCATTAAGTTCATAGAAATCAGACAGCGGCAGGCAACTGCCGCTGTTTTTGTATTTATTGGAAAAAATAGAAACGCTGAGGTCTATTGCCAGCATCCAAATGGTACGGTATAATGCCCATAGAAGAAATTTGGAGGTGTTCAGGTGTTTTTATGTGATTACCATACCCATACGGGATTTTCCTGTGACAGTGAGGAATCATTGGAACGTATGTGTGAGCAAGCCATCGCATTGGGATTGCGGGAATTGGCTGTTACAGACCATGCGGATTTTTTGACCCATGGTGTGTTTGAAGATGAAATAGATTTGGAGAAACGGCAGATAGTAATGGAGGCTGCGCAGCAGAAATACGCTGGGCAGTTGGTGATTCGCAATGGCATTGAATTGGGGCAGCCGCAAGCGAATCCAGAAGAATATCGTCGGTTGATGAAAAAGTACTCTTTTGATTTCATTATTGGCTCCATTCATAATCTGGAAAAAGATCTGGAGTTAGACCGGCTGGATTATGCCGCTGTGGATTTGGAAGAACTTTATGGCAGCTTCTTAGATGCGGAAATTGCATTGGCAAAAGACTACGATTTCGACGTATTGGGACATATCACATTGCCCCAGCGTTATTTGTATCGTCAGTTGGAAAAACAGGTGGATTTACGACCCTTTGAAAAGCAGTATAAAGACTTGTTTTCCATATTGATAGAACGGGAAAAAGGCATTGAGGTCAATACATCAGGGCTGTATAAAGGCACAGGAGAAACATTGCCCACACCGCAAGTGCTCAAATGGTATCGTGAATGCGGCGGCAATATATTGACCGTTGGTTCTGATGCCCATCGTGCTTCTGACTTGGCTTTCGGCATCGAAAAGACATATCAAATGCTTCGAGAACTTGGTTTTTCTCATATTTCTACGTATGAAAACAGAAAGAGAAAGGAACAGCTATTATAATTAGCTGTTCTCAAATGAAAAAGAGGGTATCCAAAAGAAAGTTCTAGGGATATCCTCTTTTTTGCTGTTATTTTTTCTGTTTTGAATTTCCGCGTACATCCACAGAAATCTGTTCTGTTACCATATCATTTCTGACACCTACCAGCCAGCTGGTGAGGTTGGCGGAAGAACAAGAATGGTTGGGGATAATCTGGATTTTATCGCCGATCTTCAGAGAAGTGCTACCGTTTACTTTGATTTTGCCAACTTCTTCCGAAAGACCATAAACCGTCAATTCGGGATGGTTTTTCACAATGCCGAATCCAGTAACAGCGGCACTGCCGTGTGCTCCCTGATCCAGTCCCAGACATTTTGCACCTGCGTCGCAAAGAAAAACATCTTCGGAAGGATGGGAAATGATGGTGGCAAGAACAGACAGGGAACAGTCGGCTTCTGCAGCACTGCCCAGCGCAATCTGAATGGCATCGTGATAGATGTAATTGCCAGGATGATAAATCTGGATTTCCGGCTGGTCTACAGTCAGTGCAAATGTGGGTGTGGAGCCGCTTGTGACAAAAAAGTCTGTAAATCCGGCAGCTTTCAGGTCAGCTGCGACACTGCCCATGGTTTCTGTTTCCAGTTTTGCAACGGCCTGACGTTCTTCCTGGGTGGTGCAGCCATAAACCTGTCCAGGATGTGTGGAAATGCCGAAAAACTTCAGGTGAGAGAACTGCTTCATTTCCTGGGCGAAAGCAACCACCTTGGAAGGCGCAATGCCAAAACGGTGAAAATCCATATCTACGATAATGGAATAGAAAAATGTAATGCCTTCTTTTTCCGCGGCACTTTCCAGCATACGAGCTACATCTATATGGTCAATACGAATGATGACATCGGCCTTATGTGCAAGGACAGCAAGACGGCTGATGTTTTTTGGATTGGCAGGGGGATAGGCATACATGATTTTTCCTGCGTCGGCAGCAACTGCCATTTCGCATTCGTCAATGGTGCCGCACAAAAAGCCTTCTGCGCCCAATTCCATTTGCTTCTTTAACAGATA
>CATZIM010000304.1 GCA_958420075.1 uncultured Clostridia bacterium
AACCTTCACCAACGAGCTGATCCTGTCCATCCAGAACAACAAAAACGAGGAATTCCGCAACAAATACCGGAACATTGACGTGCTCCTCATCGACGATATTCAGTTCATTTCCAAAAAAGAAGGGACACAGGAAGAATTTTTCCATACATTTAATGCGCTGTATGAATCCAACAAACAGATCATCATTTCTTCCGACCGTCCGCCCAAGGAAATCAAGACACTGGAAGACCGTCTGCGCAGCCGTTTCGAATGGGGCCTCATCGCAGATATTCAGCCCCCTGACTACGAAACAAGAATTGCCATTCTGCGGAAAAAAGCAGATCGCGACAACCTCCATGTGCCCGACGAAGTCATGGCGTACATCGCGAAAAATATCGTATCCAACATTCGTGAACTGGAAGGGGCGCTGACCCGCATCGTGGCTTACGCAACCCTGACAAATCAGGAAATCACGCTGGCGCTGACAGAAAAGACCCTGCGGGATGTTTACAGCGAAAATGCCCAGGCACCTTTGACACCACAGCTCATTCAGGAGATTGTGGCTAGACGCTACAACATCAGCGTAGAGGACATTCAGGGCAACAAAAAGCCCAAAAACATCGCCTTTCCCAGACAGGTATCCATGTACCTGTGCCGGAAATTATTAGACATTTCCCTGCCGAAGATCGGCGAAAGCTTCGGCGGCAGAGACCATACCACCGTCATCCATGGCATTTCCAAGATCGAAAAGCAGATGGAAAATGACGAAGCACTGAAAAATACCATCATGGAACTGGAAAAAGAAATCAAAGAACGGTAAAAACAGCAGCCAAAACCTGTGGATAAGTCTGTCCCCATGGGGCTGTGAAATTCCTTGGGACAGGCTGTGGATAAATGGAGGGGAAAATAGACCCCTGTGGAAAGTGTTTATAAGGCTGGTGGTTATCCCTGGCTTTTCCACATGGTTGTCCCTCGGTGGTTTTTCCCGTAATTTCAAGGAAAAAACGGGTTTTCCACAGTTTCCACACCCTCTACTGCTACTGCTACGAACCAAATTCTATTATTCTATCCATGCACTGTGAACAAAAAGGAGATGTGTATAAATGAAACTCATGTGCGGCAAAGAAACCTTGCTGAACTTCATCAATATCGTGAACAAGGCTGTCTCCTCCAGAACGACACTTCCCATTTTGGAATGTATTCTGCTGACAGCAGACCAGAGAGGCTTTACCATGACAGCCAATAATCTGGAACTGGGTATCCAGACAGCACCCATTGATGCTGATGTGCTGGAAAAAGGCGAAATCGCCATTGAAGCGAAAATCTTCCATGAAATCATCCGTCGTTTGAACGGCGATACCGTTACATTGGAAACCGACGAGAAAAACAGCATCACCATCACTGGCGGTACTTCCCGTTTTACCATCATGGGTCAGAGCGGAGACGATTTCCCTGCACTGCCGGATGTGGCACAGGAAGAAGCTTATACACTGGGACAGAACGAACTGCGTAATTTGATCCGCCAGACCATTTTCTCCATTTCTCAGGAATCTACCAAACAGATCCTCACTGGCGAACTGTTCGAAATGAAAGAAAATGCGCTGCAGGTGGTTTCCATCGACGGTTACCGCATTTCTTTCCGCAAAAGCCCTCTGGAACATGACTTTACGGAAAAGAGCGTTGTGGTTCCCGGCAAAACTTTGACAGAACTGACAAAAATCCTTTCTCAGGAAGAAGAAGATAAGGTGCACCTGTATTTCACAGATAAGCATGTACTCTTCGATCTGGGCATGGCAACCATGGTTTCCCGTCTGCTGGAAGGGGAATATGTAAGCTATGAAAATAACTTTACAGAAGATTTCAAAACAAAGATCATCATTGATACAAATGAATTGATCCAGGCTTTGGAACGTGCGTCTCTGGTTTCCAGAGATAACCGCAAAACACCGGTACGTCTGGAACTGAAACCCAATGTGCTGGTCATCACTGCCAGAAGTGATATGGGCACCGCTTATGAAGAAGTGCCCAACGAAACAGACGGCGACGAAATGCAGATCGCTTTCAATCCTCGTTATCTGATTGAAGCTCTGCGGGCTATTGATGACGAAAAAGTGGCAATCCGCTTTACCGGATCTCTCAGCCCTTGTACCATCGTGCCTCTGGAAGGCAAGGCTTATCAGTATCTGATCCTGCCTCTGCGTATGTGATGAGTGTATGTTCATGAGAAAATAAAAGAAAGAGAAGCAATGACCATAGACAGAAAGGAGTTCATACATGTATATGATCATGCGTGCTGTGCAGATCCTGGCACTGGTAGTATTTTTGTGGGGCAGCGCCAATGATAATGCACGGAATCTTGTTGGGAATGGTGCGCCCATTCTGGTTTGGGGAAGTTTCGCCGTAATGATTATCGCGGCGTATCTGGGCGCAAAAGTGCGTCAGAACAGCGGCGCGGTGACAAAAGAACAGACCATGGCGGAAAATAAACGTTCTATCATCCTGATGGCTGTGATTGTTATCGCGGTAATCATCATGTGGATGTTGTAATTTTGCAGAACCATTTTGGATAAACGGAAAGGGGCTTCGTTTATGTATATTGTACTGCGGATATTGCAGATTGCCGCATTGGTGGTGTTTTTGTGGGGCAAATCCAATAACAATGCGGAACATCTGATGGGGGCAGGAGGACCTTTCCTGGTTTGGGGAAGTTTTGCGGTGATGATCATCGCATCCTATCTGTCGATATCTGTCGAGAAAAGAATATCTGAAAAATCATGAGGTGACACAGGAACAGATGATGGCTGGAAATCGTCGTTCCTGGATCCTTGTAGTGGTGATTCTCCTGGCAGCAGCGGCTTTGACTGCTGTTCAGGTGCTGCTGTAACCTTGATTTTTTTCGGAAAGGAGTGGAAATCATGGATAAAGTCTATATTCATACAGAATATATCAAACTTCAGCAGGTGCTGAAGCTGGCAGGGCTCATCGATCA
>CATZIM010000305.1 GCA_958420075.1 uncultured Clostridia bacterium
ACTCCCTTTCACCAATGCAATAGCTCCCATACCAATGGCAGATTTAATACCAACACCACAATATTCACCATAACTGATCAACATATGAACCAGATTTACCAACTGCGACGGTCCTTGTATCCGTAATGTAATCTTTCCTATAAATGAAGGAATTTTAACTCCCTCCAGCTGGAAATTTGTACTTCGCAGTTGATATGCAACAATGGAAACATTATTTTCTAAATCCATAAGCAATTCTGGAGTATATACTGTAAAGTCATGAGCACCTGCATCAAATTTATGAATCAAACTTTGGAAAATGTGTCTAACTGTTGGATAAAACATATAATTCCCTTGCGTTTTAAAGGCACAGGGAGTAATAAATTGTATTTCTGCAAAACGGCGGCATTCTCCAAAAAAAGTTCTGGATAGAAGCTCATCCATTGATTCTTTTTCTATCCTCTTTGATTTAATGGGAAGATGTTGTTGATTATGACGTAAATATACTTCTGAAAATTCATCTTTCATCAAAGGCAATATAATTTCTTGATATGCCTCTTCCTGTGCCGTGCAAATCGTCCATAATATTTTTTCTTTTTCAAATCGCAAATACTGGCTATATGGTCTTATTTCAGAAAAATGCATTTTTTCCGCATACTCTGCCGAAACCTGTTCCATAATAACTCCTTGAAATAAAGAAGAACTATGGCAAGAGATATAGGTTTCAGAATCCTTTTCCATTTCAATCATTAGTTTGCATAACATAACATTCCTCCGTCACAATACATCATTTTTCCCATTATAGCACGTATGTAAAAATTATCCAATAATTCAGCTTACAAAAACAATTTTATTGAAATTTAATCTGTAAATACAAAAGAATCCCGCACGCCGCATGAGCAAATTTATATATATTTTTAAAATTTTATCTATGTTTTTTCACAATAATAATCAAATCATTTTAAAAGAAAACCCTGCTGATTTGTGAAAGCAGGGTTTTCTTTCATTTCATTCCAATTAAAATGAATAGGTATATTCTTTTCCGTCAAAAGTCAGAAGCATTTTGCCACTCTGTTCCATGACCACTTTCGGTACTTCTGTCAGCACATAGACTTTTCTGGTTGTCAATGGATCAATAGATTCATAATTAGATAAACTGCTTCCATCCAAATCTTCTGCCACAATAAAGCCATCATAGGTATATTTATCACTGAAAGTCACTTTCGTGCCAAAGAAAGATTCACATTCCTTCGCTGTTCCCTGATAGTTCGTAAGCTCAAACTTTGCTACAAAATAAGTCTGATCCGGACTTTTCACTTCATAATACTGATAATATCCAGATGTATTAGACGGCATAACTGTATCCATATACTCTGCTCCTATGAATTTAAGTGTAGCAAAATCCGGTGATTCTAATGTTTGTCCTACGGTAAGCGGAAGTTCACTTGTTACTGTTTCGCCAAGGGTATAATTATAGATAAATTGCTGATCTTTGATTGTCAAGATAAGGCGAAGCTCTGTTTCACTGCCTGGAACAGATATTGCGCAGTGAACACGCCCTTTAGATAAAGGCGCTATCCTTCCATATTCTTCCAAGTATGTATTACCCTCTGTTTCAAGCAGATATAAGTCGCTAAGAAATGTCTGATTATTTGCACCAACTGCACTTGCAGTCATCATTTCCTGCACCACAAGATCTTCCGTTCCTGTATTTGTCACATCGAATATAATATCCACATATTTTTCTGCATTAACATTGGAATATACATTATGACTATTAACTGATGCTTTGATTTCATTCGTTGTTTCTATCTTCAATAAAGTAAAATCCATATAATCTTCAATGGTATTTTTCACATCCAAACTTAAAAGAGTCTCTGCAGATGCTTTCTGCTTTTTAGTCTCCTCTTGTTCTACAGTTGTTGTATTTCCACAAGCCGTAAGGCACAGTGACAAGATCAACATACTTCCTATTATTTTTTTCACCATCATTTTTCCTCCCACTCTCTATTTTACGCTGCATCGCTATTTTCTTCCGAAAACTTCTTGCTAGAATTACTTTCTATAATCTCATTTGTTTGAAAATCAATGGTATTCACCACAACGTTAGTTTCTTCAGATGGAATACCAACAAAAATCTGATAGATGCCTCCAATATAATAAAAACCCATATAAGCAATCGAATCCCATCCTGAATATTTTTCACGATCAACATATACATTGAATTCTGTCATATTTTCATCGTATTCGATTTTCTGAAAGGATTCAATTTTGTCTTTTCCATTGATAAGTTCTTCTACCATGGTTTCCATACTGTCTTTTAAACCATCTGCCAATTCCTTTTGCTTGGACTTTGTCATGACATTGGTAACCGATCCGTCTTCTGCTATATCGCATGATAAATAGCCATTTTCTTTCGCAACTTCTTTGATTTCTTCTTCTGTCATCCCCTCAAATAAACTAGCTGGAAAAGTTATCTCTGTTAATAAAAGACCTTCATCAACTTCCCAACCTGTTTGCGAATCATTACTATTGTCCACATTCGCAGTATCTGTTTCTGAAGACTGACATCCCGAAAAAGACATACCCATTAAAACAGCAAATAAAACTAATATTCGCCTTCTCATACTTTCCTTTCCCCTTTCCAAATTTTAAAATGATTTTACTGATGTTTCTCCTCCTGCCAAATATCTTTGGATTCCTGCAAACCACGCATAATTAAATCTTGAAGCATTTCATCTTCTGTATTCTGACTGTAGTTTTCTTTCTTAATTTCATCTAACTTCATACCCAAATCAGAGGAAATTGAAATGGTAATCCGTTTCATTTTCCCATTCATGTATACATCACCCTCTTTCTATAGTGGTTCACTGGTTCACTTAATCACATTATAGTGATTCACTGGTTCACTGTCAATATGGATCTATATTAAATAAGTGGACACGATTTATAAACAGATGTACCATAATACTA
>CATZIM010000306.1 GCA_958420075.1 uncultured Clostridia bacterium
AAAACAAGATTGGGCATGCGTGATCCCATGGAAATTTTAGAATTGCTGGAACTGTTTCGCCCGTATCCAGTGAAAGAATGGATTCTCCATGCCCGTATTCGGGAGGATTACTATAAATTTGAGCCCCGTTTGGATGCCTTTGAAGTAGCTGCCAAAGAAAGTCCATTCCCTCTTTGCTACAACGGGGACATTTTTTCCGTTGATGATTATGAGCGCATTTGCCAGCGTTTCCCACAGATTACATCGGTTATGCTGGGACGTGGACTTATGGCGAATCCAGCGTTGGTTCGACAGATAAAAGGTGGAAATCCATGCACAAAAGAAGAATTCCTTGCTTTTCACAACCGTATCTGTCATGGATATGAAGAAATTATGTCCGGCGACCGGAATGTATTGTTCAAAATGAAGGAATTATGGGCATACTGGGAAAGCCTTTTTACAGGAGAAGAAAAGCGCATCAAAAAAATCAGGAAAGCCAATTCTTTGGCGGAATATGACGCTGCGGTATCGATTTTACTGGAACAAGCCAACTTTGATTGGATATAAAGAAATCTTAAGAAAGAAAAATCCTATGTTTAGTGGATATTTCTGGTAAAACCAAGTATAATAGAAAACGCAAAAATAATGAAAAAGAGAGGTAGCGTATGAACTTGATTGAATTATTGAAAGCAGCGCTTTTCGGTGTCATTGAAGGCATTACGGAATGGCTGCCCATCAGCAGTACGGGGCATATGATTTTGTTTAATGAATTTATGCCTTTGGATGTATCAGAAGAATTTTACAGTATGTTTGAGGTTGTTATTCAGCTTGGTGCCATTTTGGCAGTTGTGGTCATATTCTGGAATTCCATTTTTCCTTTCCAGAAACCGCCTTACGACCCCAGAAGAATTCGGACAGGGTTGATTTCTTATCTGCGTATGGATATTGTCATGCTGTGGCTGAAGATTCTGGTTGCCTGCGTGCCAGCAGCAGTCATTGGATTGTTGTTTAATGAGAAGTTTGAAGCATTATTTTACAACTATACCACCGTTGCCGTTGCGCTTATTGTTTTTGGTATCGCATTTTTGATTATTGAAACACGTCATAAAGGAAAACGGGCACGTGTCAACAGCTTAGAGGAAATTACATTCCAGCTTGCACTTTTGATCGGGGTATTCCAGCTCATTGCAGCCATTTTCCCCGGTACATCCCGTTCTGGCGCAACCATTGTTGGTGCACTGCTTTTGGGTGTATCCAGAACCGTAGCGGCAGAATTTACATTCTTTTTGGCAATTCCCGTTATGTTCGGCGCAAGTTTGTTGAAAATCGTACAGTTTGGATTCCATTTTACTGGTATGGAAGTTGCCATTCTGCTGACCGGTATGATTGTAGCTTTTGTAGTGTCCATTCTTGTAATTAAATTCCTGATGGGTTACATCAAGAAACATGACTTCAAAGTCTTTGGCTGGTACCGTATTGTTTTAGGTATTGTGGTACTGCTTTATTTTGGTCTGATTGCAAAATAATGAATTTGTGATACAAAAGAAAGAAGGATGATAAACAAATGTTTGGATTGTTTGGAAAAAAACCAGACTTTATGACATTGCTGCAGGAGGCAAAGGAAACAAAGAATGCAGTTGTGATTGATGTACGGGAACCTGATGAATATATACAGGGACATGTGCCCGGCAGCATCAATATTCCAACCTCCCAGATCAATACAGTAAAATATGAAAAAGATACGCCTCTGTATCTGTATTGCCTCAGCGGCGGCAGAAGCAAAATGGCAATGGGATTCTTGGAGCAGAAAGGCTTCCAGAATGTAAAGAATATGGGTGCCATTGGTCAGTATCGAGGCGAATTAGAAAAATAAACTTGTAAAAAGTGATTCAAAGCAGATTCTCCTTAAGAAAACATTTTAAAGGGGAATTGTGACGGGGGCTTTTGCAAGAATACACATCAGATAAAACCTTTGTAGAAATAAGAAAGCTGAAACCCTTTGCGTTATAAGGATTTCAGCTTTTTTAATTTATCCAGATGTTTTCTTTTTGACATGGGAATGAAAATTTCCGTGATGATGCTGTGGAACAGCCCGCCTAAAATGCCGCCGTAAAGCACAGACATAATGGGATTGGCAGTAATAGGACATGTACCGGAAACGCAGCCCACATATTTATAGTAAAGAAAGCCAGCAATCAAACCAATTGTAACAAAAAAGATCATTCCGAAATTGCGCTGTAAAAATGATTTGTATGACATATAGATCACCTTCCTTTGCTTTATAGTATAGCAGTGTATTGGGTTTTGTTCTGTGAGCATATCACATTTCAAATGAACAAATTTACAGGGGATAAAATGTATTTCTTTGACAAAACATAGCCTAAAAAAGAATACGGTTCAAAAAAAGGCAATACTGACGAAAATTCTGCAAAAAACGTGACTGTATTTGTCATACGGATAAATGTTTTCTCAAAAAAGACAAAAGTGGTTGACATCGGTTGGAATCGTGTTAAAATCTTAATATCACGACAGATATTGTCATATTTTATTGTTATTTACAGGAGGGGAAACCATGGACGAAAGCATCAAGAAAATCGCGCTGCTGGGTATGGGTACTGTTGGCGGCGGTGTATATGAAATTTTGGCAAAACAGAAACCCAATATGCCTGCAAAGATTGGATCTACACTGGAAGTTGCAAAAGTTCTGGTAAGAAATAAAGCAAAATACGCAGATAAAGTTCCGGCAGACCAGCTGACAGATCAGTGGAGTGATATCATCAATGATGATTCTATCTCTATTGTGGTGGAAGTCATGGGGGGCATTGAACCTGCCAGAACGTACATCAGAGAAGCGCTGTCCAAAGGCAAACATGTCGTAACTGCAAACAAAGACTTGATGGCGACCCATGGGCATGAACTGCTGGAAATCGCAAGAGAGCATCAGTGTGACTTGCTGTTTGAAGCGGCTGTT
>CATZIM010000307.1 GCA_958420075.1 uncultured Clostridia bacterium
ACCATGGGAGTCCTGTTTTTCATTTTCCTGGCAGTTTCCCTTCTGGCAAAAATGGGGGTCTACCCGGAATCCCCCTTTTCTTCCCTTGGCTTCTGCGGCGTCATCTTCTGTGGTGTCCAGTTCATCCGCATCGATCGACTCCTGCATGACGAAGAAAAACGGGCACAAACAGAAGTTTCTGCTATGGATGAACGGAATATCTTCATTCAAAAACAGGCGTACAGCGCCTATGCCATGTTTTCTTTTGTTTGCCTGTTTGCTGCCATTCTTGTCTGTGGCATCGTGGCACCTCAGTATGCGAAAGTCCTTTGTTGGGTATTGGAAGGAAATGCCGTAATTATGGTGGGATGTTTCTTTTACTATTCTAAAAAATATTGATAAAAAAGGAGTGCTGTCATGCAAAAAAGAATGTTATCACTGCTCTGTCTATTCCTGTTTTCAGCTTTTTGTTTGACTGCCTGCCAAGGCACATCTGACGGAGCTACCTTAGAAGGCAGGGAAATCCTTCTCAATGAAAGAGACTTTACCAATCCCGGTGAAAACTGGAATATTCTGTCCGAAACCGATTTTGTGGAATATATTATTAGCGGCGCAGTCAGTACTGCAGGACGTTCCACTTTGGCTGTCTTTGAAAAACAGCCTGACAACACTTACACCCTGCAAAGCTGTGTATATGAAACAGAAAATGCTGTTCTCCGCAACCAGTTTTATCTGGAACAGGAATTATATGACTGTTTCTGGCTTCCCAATGCATCTCCTGCTTATGCGGAAATCACATACACAACAGCAGACACACCTCCTGTTGTTCTGACTTTCGATACCAAAGAAAATACACCTATCTGCCAAACAATCCCTGCACAGGAATATTCCATCGAAACCGTTTATTACGATGCGAAAGGCAATCCTTATGTATAACAAAAAGCTTTGCGGTATAAACCGCAAAGCTTTTTTTGCCTTAACACCATCCTGCCAACATCCGCCGCAGCATGGTATCCACATTTGCCTTTTCCACATTTTCTCCAGCGGTCAATTCCACACGACCCACTTCTTCTCCGTCACGGAGATACACCAGTTCGCCAACCTTTGTACCTGCTTCCACAGGTGCCGAAACTGCCGGTAAAAGTTCTGTTCTGGTTTCCCACTGAGATTCCTTTCCTTTGGGTACCAGTACTGAAATTTCTTCTGCCACTACCGCTTCTACTGTATCTGTCATGCCTTTTTCCACAGGCACTTCTCCCATGGCATAGCCTTTTTCCCGTCCTTTTTCAATGGCATAATTGGCAAAACCGTAGTCCAGAAGCTGCATGACTTCCCGAAAACGAACTTTATAATCCGGCGCAGCCATGACAACAGCAATGAGCCCCATGCCATCCCGTTCTGCTGTCCCCGACAGACAGTACAGCGCATTGCCTGTAGAGCCAGTTTTCAGCCCCGTTGCGCCATCATACCACTGAATGAGTTTATTGGTATTGGTCAGACCGAAAGTTTCTTCCCCGCGTCTTGTTTTATGTATGATGCTGTCCTGCCATGTGGTGGTATACTCCTTGATTTCTGGGAAATTCTCCATCAATTCCCGACTCATGAGGGCAATGTCGTAGGCGCTGGATACATGCCCTTCCGTATCCAATCCGCAGGCATTGACGAAGTTCGTATCCTCCATGCCCAATTCCTTTGCCCGTTCATTCATTTTCTGCACAAAGGCTTCCTCACTGCCTGCCAGAAATTCCGCCATAGCAACAGCCGCATCATTGGCAGAAGCAATGGCAATGGATTTTGTCATGTCTGCCGCTGTCTGGGTTTCCCCTTCTTCCAGAAACACCTGAGAACCGCCCATAGATGCCGCATGTTCGCTTACTTGCACCGTATCCGTCCAGTCAAACTTCCCCTCCCGTTCTCCTTCATAAATGAGCAGCAATGTCATAACTTTCGTGACACTGGCAGGTGGCAGGGCTTCATGACTGTTCTGTTCATACAAAATAGTGCCCGTATCTTCTTCCATCAGCAGAGCGCTTTTGGAAGTCAATCCAAGATCTGTCAGATTTTCATACTGCTTTTCTGCCGCCAATGCAGGCAAACAGCAGCCAACACAAAAAACCAACGTTAAGACTGCTGTCAAAACTCTATGCCTCATGTATTTTTCCCTCCGTATTCGTCATTACTAAACTTTATGTCCGAATCCTTCGGGATATGTCTGTTTTACAATTCCACAGGCACAGGTGCATCCAGACAGAAGCCTGTTTCCCACACCTTACAGTCATAAGCCAGTACTTTTACCCCTGCCTGAGCCGCCTTTCGCAATGCTTCCGCAAACTTCGGGTCACGGGCTTCATGGGGACGAAAAACCGAAACACCTTTCATCTGCACCAGAAACAGCACCGCGCTTTCATAGCCGTTCTTTGCCGCTTCTGCCAATTCCAGCAAATGTTTTGCGCCTCTCTCTGTGGGAGCATCGGGAAACATGGCAACACCATCTTCCTCCAGCGTTACCCCCTTTACTTCCAGAAAGCCTTTCCGCTCTCCCGCTTCATAATACACATCAAAACGGGAACCGCCGAATTTCACTTCCCGTTTCACAAAAGCCACTTCACCGATTTCCTGTATTTTTCCTTCTGCTAAAGCCTCCGCCGCCACAGCATTGGGTGCCTGTGAATCCATATTTACCAACATATCTCCCTTATAAACAGCCACAAGAGAATGCTTGGTCTTACGATTTGCATTGCCGCTTTCTTCCAGAAATACCCTTGCCCCTTCCTGCAACAATTCCCGGCATCTTCCAGTATTTTTCACATGCACCAGTTCTCTTTCTCCGTCCAGTTCCACTTCCGCCAGAAAACGATTGGGGCGTTTGTAAAATACAGCTTCTCTGATTTGATTCTGATATTCCATTTGGTTCCTCTTTTCTATGTAATGAGAGGTTACCCTCTCAATCTGTTTCCATTAATAATTG
>CATZIM010000308.1 GCA_958420075.1 uncultured Clostridia bacterium
AAAACAATGATGAAAATGCCTTTGCTGGTTCTTGCAGGTTTTGCTTCCGGTGTGGTTGTGGCTGCTGGTACCTTTGCGTTTATTGCTGCCATTGGGATTGTGCCGCGAATGGCACAGAGAACAAATACAAAACAATATATTCCTTTATATGAAGACATGATATTGCTGGGGGGATTGTTTGGCTGTCTTGTATCATGTTTGGATTGGAAACTTGGCTTGCAGGGAGTTCCAGCGCTGATTCATGCATTGCTTTGTGGTATTTTTGTGGGAGTTCTGGCTATGGCGTTGGCGGAAGTGCTGAATGTAATGCCAATCCTGATGCGCAGAGCAAGACTGCACAAAGGTATTACATGGTTTGTTGTGTCGTTTGCCCTTGGAAAATTACTGGGTTCATTGTTGTATTTTCTGAAAGATGGATTTTATCAACTTCCATAATAAAGCAAATAGTTTTAGAAAAGTAGTTGCAAATATAGATACAGTATGTTAATATATAAAAACAAATGTGCAGGCCATGTGTACAATGGCATGTGAGAGCAGACGGAAAATTAGATAGTTGTTTCTGACCATTGCTTTTGATGTTGTTGGCGAAAAGAATGAAGGGGATGTTCTTTTCCATGGCGTTGCGGTGATGGTTTTTCTGATTGGGGCGAATGTGGAAAAGTGGGTGAACATTCAATGGAACGAAAAAGAATCTCAACAACCGAATTACGCAAACAAAACAGGAATCAGGTATTTCGCATTATTTATGATGCAGAAGGACCGCTGACGAAGCAGGAAATTGCGCAGCGGCTGCATATGAGTCTGCCAACTGTGACACAAAACCTCAAAGAGCTCTTTGATGAGAATGTCCTGACGGATGCAGGTGCTGATGAATCTACAGGCGGCAGAAAGGCTAGACTGATTACATTAAACAAAAATGTGTACTTTTCTGTTGGGATTGAGCTTTCACCAAAGCATATCCGTTTTATTGCCATCAATCTGAAAGCGGAAGAAATGGCATATGAAAAATTGGAATATCCCTTCAGCAATACACCGGAATATCGAATGGTTTATGCAAAGAAACTGGAGGAATTTCTGGATCGCTTTGGATTTTCAAGAGAACGCTTGTTGGGTGTAGGCATTACTATGCCAGGCATCATCAATGAGCAGGAGGGAATTGTGGAGATCGCACCGGTATTGCAGCTCCATCATATGAAATTATCTTTGCTGACAGAAGTCATCCCATATCCTGTGTATGTGCAGAATGACGCTTCTGCAGGCGGCGTAGCGGAATGGTGGAACTACGACGGACCTTCTGCAATGGCTTATGTATTCCTTGGAAAAGGTGTAGGCGGTGCGCTGATGATTGACGGCAAACCTTTTGAAGGATTGAATCGCCGCAGTGCAGAGTTTGGACATATGTGTATTCATCCAGGTGGGAAACTTTGCAATTGCGGGCGTCAGGGTTGTTTTGAGTCTTATTGTTCATCTTCTGTATTAAGTGATGATTTAGGCATGGACATCAAAGACTTTTTCCAGCGCCTGGAAGAAAAGGAACCATACATTATGGAAATTTGGGAAAAGTACGTTTCTCATTTGGTAACAGCAATCCATAATATTCATATGGTTCTGGATTGTGAAATTGTCATTGGTGGTATATTGACACCTTATCTGGAGGATTATATGCCGATGATTCGGAAAAAACTTCAGGAAAAAGCGTTCTTTCCAGATGAAGAACGGTATATTCATTTGGGAAGATGCAAAGGAAAGGCGAATTGTATTGGTGTCGCCCTGCATTTCATTGCAGATTTCCTGGAACAGATATGAAAAAGTAATATCAAAATGCATTGTTTTATCAGGTCAGAGGCTTGTGAACAATGCATTTTTTTTGATTTAAAACATAGGAAATAACGAGGTTTTTTTTGAATAAAGAAATACAGGTTCTTTTTGTGCACATTAGAATGCAAGTTAGAATTTCCTTAGAAAAATGAACAAAAAAGTACGTAAGTTTTTATTGTAATACACGAAATATAGTAACTTCTTCTAGGTATATTGACATTGAGGATGGGAATTGATACAATATGCACATAACTTAGAGAAAGCACATTTATAAAACTATTTTGGCTTTCTTGAAAAAGGTTATCAATATGGAGAGGAGATGTATCAAACATGAAAAAGAAATTTTTCGCTTCCTTGATGGCAATGGTTATGGTCTTCGGCTTAGCAGCTTGCGGTGGTTCCAGCGATACTACCACAACTGAAGGCGATGCAGCTGAAGGCGGCACAGGCGGCAAAATCGGCGTATCTATGCCTACACAGTCCCTGCAGCGTTGGAACCAGGACGGCTCTAACATGAAAGCTGAATTGGAAGCAGCAGGCTATGAAGTTGATCTGCAGTATGCAGGTGACAACGACATTCCTACACAGGTATCTCAGATTGAAAACATGATCGCAGGCGGCTGTGAAGTTCTGGTTGTAGCTGCAATCGACGGTTCTTCCCTGACAACAGCTCTGCAGGGCGCAGCTGAAAAAGGCATCCCTGTAATCGCTTATGACCGTCTGATCATGGATTCCGAAGCAGTTTCTTATTATGCAACATTCGACAACTACAAAGTAGGTCAGATGCAGGGTCAGTACATCGTTGACGCTCTGGATCTGGAAAACGCAGAAGGTCCTTTCAACATTGAATTGGTAACAGGCGCACCTGACGATAACAACGTAAACTTCTTCTTCGGCGGCGCTATGGATGTTCTGCAGCCTTACATCGACAGCGGCAAACTGGTAGTTCCTTCCGGTCAGACAGAAAAAGCTCAGTGTGCAACAGCTAACTGGTCTACAGAAGAAGCTCAGAAACGTTTCGAAAACATCATTTCTTCCGTTGGCTATGGTCCTAACGGCGTGAAACTGGATGCAGTTCTTTGCTCTAACGACTCCACTTCTTACGGCGTACAGAATGCGCTGCAGG
>CATZIM010000309.1 GCA_958420075.1 uncultured Clostridia bacterium
CCGTTCCCAGAAAATATATTTAAAAATCGTGTCTTTTTTATTGACTATAGTCCAGCCTCATTCCATACCACTTTTCTTCCCCCCTCTTTTCCTTCAACATTATCTATTCCATCCCATTTCTTCCCAGCTTCTCCTTTTCTTCAAAACCAAATCATGCCCCGAAGCTAAGAAAATACATATTCCCTCAAAATCCAAAACCAGAAAATCCCTTTATCCTTTCCAAATCCAGCCACACCTCCGCTCCCCTTAAAAAAGAAACTCTCACTTCATCAAAAAGCAAAAACAACCGCTCCCCTCAACTCAAAATTTCCGCTTATTCCATTTTTTCTTCTTCCCTCAGCCATTCCCTTTTTTCCATAAAACAAAAAAAGGATAAATCCTTTCGGATTTATCCTTTTTTGTATCCCTTATATTAGAATCTGTTTACAAATTCCAAATTAGTTTCTGGGGAAGTTGATCTGAGCCTGAGCTGCTGCCAATCTTGCGATAGGTACGCGGAAAGGAGAGCAGGATACATAGTCCAGACCGATCTGGTGGCAGAATTCTACGGAAGAAGGATCGCCGCCATGTTCGCCGCAGATACCCAGGTGGATGTCAGGGCGTACGGGTTTTGCTTTTTCTACAGCAATCTGCATCAGCTGGCCAACGCCTGTTCTGTCCAGTCTAGCTGTAGGGTCGCATTCATAGATGTTTTTGTCGATGTAGTCAGCCAGGATTTTACCAGCGTCGTCACGAGACAGACCATATGTCATCTGTGTCAGGTCGTTTGTACCGAAGGAGAAGAATTCAGCTTCTGTAGCGATCTGGTCAGCTGTCAGAGCAGCTCTGGGGATTTCGATCATGGTACCTACCAGATATTTCAGTTTTTTGCCTTTTTCTTCCATTACTTTTTCTGCTGTTTCTACAACAACATTTTTCACGTATTTCAGTTCCTTGATTTCGCCAACCAGAGGAATCATGATTTCGGGTACGATTTCGATACCTTCTTCTACAGAAACTTCAACAGCAGCTTCGATGATTGCTTTTGTCTGCATTTCTGCGATTTCAGGATAGCTTACAGCCAGACGGCAGCCTCTGTGACCCATCATAGGGTTCAGTTCGTGCAGACCTTTTGCTTTGATTTTCAGTTCTTCAACTGTTTTGCCTGTTTCTTTTGCCAGAACTTCGAATTCTTCATCTGTGTTAGGCATGAATTCATGCAGAGGGGGATCCAGCAGACGGATTGTAACAGGTCTTTCGCCCATTGCTTTGTAGATGCCTTTGAAGTCTTCTTTCTGGAAAGGTTCGATACCAGCCAGAGCTGCTTTTCTTTCTTCTACTGTTTCAGCCAGGATCATTTTTCTGAATTTCATGATTCTGTCGCCTTCGAAGAACATGTGCTCTGTTCTTGTCAGACCGATACCTTCTGCGCCGAAGTCAATAGCTGTCTGAGCGTCATGAGGTGTATCAGCGTTTGTTCTTACTTTCAGCACTCTCTTTTCGTCAGCCCAAGCCATGAATTTTGCGAAGTTGCCGCTGATTTCAGGGTCAACTGTAGGGATATCTTCGCCATAGATGTTACCTGTGGAACCATCCAGGGAGATGTAGTCGCCTTCTTTGAATGTTTTGCCACCCAGTGTGAATGTTTTTGCTTCTTCGTTCATTTTGATTTCTTCACAACCGGATACGCAGCATGTACCCATACCACGAGCAACAACGGCTGCGTGAGATGTCATACCGCCACGAACTGTCAGGATACCCTGTGCAGCTGCCATACCTTCGATGTCTTCAGGAGATGTTTCCAGACGAACCAGGATGACTCTGTCGCCAGCTTCAGCCTGAGCTTTTGCGTCTTCTGCTGTGAAGCAAACTTTACCAGCAGCAGCGCCGGGAGATGCAGGCAGACCTTTGCCGATAGGAGTAGCTGCTTTCAGTGCTTTCTGGTCGAAAGCAGGGTGCAGGATCTGATCCAGCTGTTTAGGATCAACTTTCATCAGAGCTTCTTCTTTTGTCAGCAGACCTTCGTCTACCATTTCTACTGCGATACGCAGAGCAGCGTTAGCTGTTCTCTTACCATTTCTTGTCTGCAGGAAGTACAGTTTGCCTTCTTCAACTGTGAATTCCATATCCTGCATGTCTTTGTAGTGGTTTTCCAGTTTATTAGCGATTTCCATAAACTGTGCATATACTTCAGGCATATCTTCTGCCAGTTTCGCGATGGGCTTAGGAGTACGAACGCCGGCTACAACGTCTTCACCCTGTGCGTTAACCAGGTATTCACCCAGCATAGCTTTTTCACCAGTTGCTGCGTTTCTTGTGAAAGCAACACCTGTACCGGATGTATCACCCATGTTACCGAATACCATCATCTGTACGTTAACTGCAGTACCCCAGCTGTAAGGGATGTCGTTCATTCTTCTGTAAACGAATGCACGAGGGTTATCCCAGCTGCGGAATACAGCCATAGCAGCTTCAAACAGCTGTTCCTTAGGATCCTGAGGGAATTCTTTGCCCTGGTCATCCAGATAGATCTGTTTGAACATTTCTACAACTTTTTTCAGGTCTTCAGCAGTCAGATCTGTGTCGTATTTTGCGCCAACCTGTTCTTTGTATTCATCCAGTTTTCTTTCGAATTTGGATTTGGAAACGCCGATAACAACGTCAGCAAACATCATGATAAATCTTCTGTAAGAGTCATAAGCAAATCTGGGGTTGCCAGTTTTTCTTGCCAGACCTTCTACGGAAACATCGTTCAGACCCAGGTTCAGGACTGTGTCCATCATACCGGGCATGGATGCTCTTGCGCCGGAACGAACGGAAACCAGCAGAGGATTTTCGGGATCGCCCAGTTTTTTGCCTGCGATTTCTTCCAGTTTGCCCAGAGCTACTTCGATCTGTGCGATCATTTCGTCAGTCAGCTTTTTGCCGCCTTCGTTGTACTCTGTGCAGGCTTCAGTTGTGATT
>CATZIM010000310.1 GCA_958420075.1 uncultured Clostridia bacterium
TATCGGACATCCTTTGCTGGGAGATCTGGTCTATGGGCCTAAGAAACAGCCCTTTGCCCTGCAGGGACAGGTGTTGCATGCAAGGGTGCTGGGATTTGTCCATCCCACAACAGGAGAGTACATGGAATTTGAGGCGCCCCTTCCAGAATATTTTCAGAAATTGATGGAACGTTTGGAGGGCTGACAGGAGGCGAAACAAATGGCATTGCATCGGAAAGACTTTTTCGGACTGCGGGATTTAACGGCAGATGATATCCGCTATATCCTCAGTACAGCAGAAACCATGAAATATATTTTGAACCAGAAAAACAAGAAGGCACCCCATTTGCAGGGAAAGTCTGTCATCATTTTGTTCTATGAACAGAGTGCTCGTGCGAAACTGTCCTATGAACTGGCAGCACAGCATTTGAGCGCCAATGTGGTAGATATGACCAATTCCGCTCATTCCATGGAACGGGAAAGTCTGCAGGATATGGGGCAGCTGGTAGACCAGATGGGTGCGGACTTTATCATTCTGCGTCATCCCATGGCAGGCGCAGCCCGCTTGCTGGCAGAGTGCGTTGAGGCATCTGTTATCAATGCCGGAGATGGTTACAACGAAAATCCCGGACAGTCTTTGCTGGATTTACTGACTATCAAAGAACGCAAAGGCAGTTTTGAAGGTCTGAAAGTTGCCATCATTGGGGATTTGCTTCATAGTCGTGTGGCAAAAAGCAATATCTGGGGATTGACGAAATTGGGTGCAGAAGTCTGTGTATCCGGTCCTCCCACACTTCTTTTGCCGGGTATCGAAAAATTCGGTGTGCAGGTGCATTATGATGTGCGGGAAGCAGTAAATCAGGCAGATGTTATCCTGACAACCCGGATGCGTATGGAAGCTCAGGACAAAACATTCCTGCCTTCTCTGGATGAATATAAGCGGTTTTTCCGTATTGACCATAATCTGCTGCGTTATGCCAAAGAAGATGCCATTGTCATGCATCCCGGCCCCATTCAGCGGGGCATTGAGATATCTGACGGCGTCATCGACAGCCCGCAGTGTATCATCAATGACCAGATTGCCAACAGCGTAGCGGTACGTATGGCCATGTTCTATATTCTGTCACAGATGGGAGGTGCTCTGGCATGAAAACCATTCTGAAAAACTGTAAACTCATTACCCCGCCTTATTCCGAAGAAAAATTGTATGATATTTTCATTGAAGGCGGACTTATTGCGGATATCGGCGAAAACCTTCATGTGGAAGATGCAAAAGAACTGGATTTGGATGGTCATGTGGTATTGCCCGGTTTTATTGATATGCACTGTAATATCTGTGAACCTGGGTTTGAAAATATCGAGGATATTTCCACTGTTTCCCGCAGTGCGGCAAGAGGCGGTTTTACATCCATCACCTGTGAACCCAATACAAAGCCAGTGATTGATAATAAAACCGTTGTGGAATATATCATATCTAAATCCAAAGCACAGGCGTCTGTGAATATTTATCCTTATGGCAGTATGTCCATGGGATGCGAAGGGACAGCCATTGCGGAAATCGGTGAAATGTACGAAGCTGGTGTGGTTGCCATTTCTGATGGTGACGAATTTATCGATAGTGCGGCGCTTATGCGGAACGTTATGCGTTACAGCCGCATGTTTGACTTGCCTATTATGACACACTGCGAAGACCGGAGCCTTTCTGGCAAAGGTGTCATGAATGAAGGATATACAGCAAGTTGTCTGGGCTTGTCCGGTATGCCAAGAGAAGCAGAAGAATTGCAGGTGGCAAGAAATATTTTGCTGGCAGAGATTACCGGTGCCAGATTACATATTGCCCATGTGAGCACAGGCGGTTCTGTGCGCATGGTAAGAGACGCGAAAAAACGTGGTTTGCAGGTGACCTGTGAAACATGTCCTCATTATTTTGCGCTGACAGAAGAAGCGGTGGAGGATTATAATACATTCGCCAAAGTCAATCCGCCTTTGAGAACACAGGAAGACGTGGAAGCCATTCTGGAAGGCATTGCTGACGGCACCATTGATGCCATTGCCTCCGGACATAGCCCCACAAGTCGAACAGATAAAGATAAAGAATTTGGCAATGCGGCATATGGCATTTCTGCGCTGGAAACAGCTTTTTCTATCAGTTTTACAAAACTGGTGGAAACAGGTATCATTTCTCTGGCGCGTCTGGTAGAATTGATGTCCAAAAAGCCGGCAGAAATTTTGAAACTGGAACAGAAAGGTGAGATTGCTGTTGGCAAAGACGCCGATCTGATTGTTATTGAAACAAAAGGCACCCAGATCATCGAACCTGAGCTTTTTGCGTCAAAAGCAAAATTTTCGCCTTTTGCCGGACAGGAAGTCAAAGGCAGAGTGGTTTATACCATCGTTGGCGGAAAAATTGTATCGTAAGGCTTTTGTGTAAGAAAGCCAAAAACGAGGTGTAACATGTATTTAAAAAGATTGGATTTACAGGGTTTTAAATCTTTCCCTGAAAAAGTCAAACTGGAATTTAATCCGGGCATTACGGCAGTGGTAGGCCCTAACGGCAGCGGCAAGAGCAATGTTTCTGACGCTGTTCGTTGGGTGCTTGGGGAACAGCGTGCAAAAAGCCTCCGTGGGGATAAAATGGAGGACGTTATTTTTGCCGGTACCGAAAGCCGAAAGCCTCAGGGGTTTGCGGAAGTGACCATTGTCATTGACAATCAGGATGGACGTATGCCTGTGGAGTTTACAGAAGTACAGGTAACCCGTCGGGTATTTCGTTCTGGCGAAAGTGAATACCGCATCAACGGCGCTGCCTGCCGTCTGAAAGACATTCAGGAATTGTTTATGGATACAGGCGTCGGCAGAGAAGGTTATTCCATCGTTGGACAGGGCAGAATCGATGAGATCCTCAATGCCAAAGGGGAAGAACGCCGGCGGATTTTTGAGGAAGCCACAGGGATTGTCAAATA
>CATZIM010000311.1 GCA_958420075.1 uncultured Clostridia bacterium
GTTTGCTATCCATTTTCTACTATTACATCAAAATTTTAGGAGGAATTTAGAAATGAAAATCGCATTTTTTGACACAAAATCCTACTGGAAAGATTCTTTCGGTCCCATGGCTGAAAAATACGGTTATGAAATCACATTCTTCAACGAAAGACTGACACCCGCTACAGCTCATCTGGCAGCTGGTCATGACGCTACATGCTCTTTCGTTAATGACGAAGTTCCCGCAGAAGTTATCCGTGAACTGAAAGATCTGGGTATCAAAGTTCTGCTGCTGCGTTGCGCAGGCTTTGACAGCGTTGATCTGGCAGTTGCTAAAGAATGCGGTCTGCCCGTTCTGAGAGTACCTGCTTACTCTCCTCAGTCTGTAGCAGAACAGGGCGCAGCTCTGCTGATGGCTATCAACAGAAAATGCCACCTGTCCTATCAGAGAACAACAAAATTCAACTTCGATATCGCTGGCCTGACAGGTATCGCTCTGTACGGCAAAACAGCTGGTATCATCGGTACAGGTAAAATCGGTCAGTGCATGATCGACATCCTGAAAGGTTTCGGCATGAACATCATCGCTTATGATGCATTCCCCAACCCTAACCTGGGTCTGGAATATGTAACACTGGATGAACTGTACGCTCGTTCCGATGTTATTTCCATCCATTGCCCTCTGATGCCTGCTACAAAACATATGATCGACAAAGACGCTTTCGCTAAGATGAAAGACGGCGTAATCTTCATCAACGTTGCTCGTGGCGGTCTGGTTGACTCCGAAGCTCTGGCTGATGCAGTAGAATCCGGCAAAGTTCGTGGCGTAGGTATGGACGTTTGCGAAGTTGAACATGAATACTTCTTCGAAGACAGAAGCAACCTGGAAAAACACGATCCTACACTGGCAAGACTGCTGGCTAACGAAAAAGTTCTGATTTCCGGTCACCAGGCATTCCTGACAGAAGAAGCTCTGGAACAGATGGCTAAAGTTACTCTGGACAACGCAAAAGCTTTCCTGGCTGGCGAAGAACTGGTAAACGAAGTAAAATAATTCCGACTAAAATACTTCCTTCGTGTCAAAAGGAAGACAGACGGGTAAGATCCAAATGGGTCTTATCCGTCTTTTTTTGCGGTTTTTTGTGGGAAACAGCGGTATTTTTTCTCCTTAGCCTTTTGACGGCAAGCCAAAAGTGTGGTATACTTTCCGCAGTTATAAATCAGTAAGAACAGCTCTAATCTCACCCCCATATGCGTTGAAATTAGGGCTTTGTGTCGTGTGGAAAAGAAATAAGAGGAGAGGAACTATGGGACTTTTTGACCGTTTTAAAAATCAGGAGAAGGGACAGGAATTTTTCGTTATCGCAGGTCTGGGCAATCCCGGACGGGAATACGCGGAAACAAAGCATAATGTTGGTTTTTGTGTCATTGACCGACTGGCAGAGAAATATCATATTGATGTGACCAAGTTTAAACAGAAGGCGCTCATCGGGGACGGCACCATCAACGGCAGACGTGTACTGCTGGTGAAACCCCAGACATTTATGAACCTTAGTGGGGAAAGTATCCGGGAGATCGTCAATTTCTACAAAATCCCCCAGGATCGTTTTGTGGTGATCTATGACGATACTTCTTTGCCCGCAGGCCAAATTCGTCTGAGAGAAAAAGGCAGTCATGGCGGCCATAACGGCATCCGCAACATCATCCAGCAGATGGGTACAGACGTGTTTTACCGCATCAAAGTCGGTATTGGTGAAAAACCCAACGGCTGGGATCTGGCGGATTATGTGCTGGCAAAATTCGACAAAGATACTATGCCCCTTATGGAAAGCGGCATGGACAAAGCGGTGGAAGCAGTGGAACTGATTCTTTCCCGCGGTATTTCTGACGCCATGAACCGCATGAACCAGCGTCCCAAAGCGCCTAAGCCCAAAAAAGAACCTCAGGAAAAGCCTGAGGAAACCAAAAAAGAGGTGGAAGCATGAAAAGCCTGACAGAGCCCCTGTTGGAGCTGGAAAGCTATCAATCATTATTGGATGAAATCCGAAGAGGACATACCCCTGTGTTTGCCACAGGGGTCATTGACGTGGAAAAAAATCATCTCCTTTATGGGGTGCAGGAACATTTGCAGCGTCCCATGGTGATGCTGACCCACAGTGAAGTGCGGGCAAAAGAGATTTTGGAGGATATGCAGTTCTTCACAAAGACAGGCATGTATTATCCCGCCAAAGATATCCTCTTTTACAGCGCCGATGTCCACAGCATGGAAATGAACCGTCAGCGTTTTCTGGTGGTGGAAAAATTGCTGGAGGGGAAATGTCCTCTCATTGTGGCATCAGTGGAAGCCCTTCTGGACAGATACCCGAAAAAAGACGTATTCGCTTCTTTTCTCCTGACTTTGCATGTGGGAGAGGTACGGGAATTGGCAGACTTGACAAAACAGCTGGTATTCATGGGGTATGAACGGGCGGAACTGGTGGAAAGTCCTGGGCAGTTTGCTGTCCGTGGGGGAATTTTGGACGTATACCCTCTGACAGCAGATGATGCGGTGCGTATCGAATTTTGGGATGATGAAATCGACAGCATCCGTACCATGGATGCTCAGAGTCAGCGTTCCGTGGATAAACTCAACAGCGTGACCATTTTCCCCATGCGGGAACTGGTCTATGACGAAGAAACAGCAAAGTCTGCGGCGGACAAAATGGAAGCCGATTACAAAAAAGCCCTGAAGAAAATGGAGAAAAGCACCGTGGAGGATGGTGTGGAACGAATGAAGGAGCATATCGGCGAAAACATCGACTTGCTTCGTTCAGAATTGAGCTTTGCTTCTGTAGGCAGTTTCATTAATTATTTTTACGATGATACGGTAAGCCTCCTTTCCTATCTGCCGGAGGACACAATATTATGTTTTGATGAACCCCAGCGATTGGCAGAACACATGGAT
>CATZIM010000312.1 GCA_958420075.1 uncultured Clostridia bacterium
AATGACCTGTACTGCCATGGTTTTGCCGGTTCCTGGAGGTCCATAAAAAAGCACACTGACACCACGACCATAAGGTGTCTTTTCAAAAAAGCCCCATTCTTCCCCTACAATATTTCGATATTTTACTTGGGCACAGATATACTGCATCTGGCGTTTTACTGTTGGATCAACGATCAGATCATCCCATACAAATTTGCCATTGATCAACGTAGCATAATTTCCAAGGTTGCCACGTCCACGCTGTTTGACTGCTTTTTCAACATGCTTTGCTTCTAAAGGTGTTCCATTTGATACTGATGTCAAATATGCCGTTGCAAATGTATTTTCAATTTCTCCAACACTCATGACATATTTATTCCCGTTTAAAGTGGCGTCAATTTGATCTTCCGCATGATACAGGCGGCTGAAATAAGACCAAACAGCAATTTTTTCTGTTGCTGTCATATCCCACAAATGAAAAGATACAAAGTTCTCCGTTACCCATACAGGAAAATCATGCTTTCCTTCGCCCAAAACAACGGTAAGAGGACTTACATTCAATACTTTAGAAAACAGAGAATCGTAAGATGCGTTTTCTTGATCCTCCTCCCAGTTTGGAATGTCATAAAGGCAGAGAAATCCATTTTCCAATTTGATTTTCAGCTTTATTTCCTGTAAAAGATTGTTCCGTTTTTCATCAGACATTGTAAAAATATCCTGCCAGCACAAAAAGTTTACCGCTCGCTGGAGATACTGTGAAAGATAGGAAACCAATAATTTCTTGCCTGATTTTTTTCTGCCATAAAGATACATGACGAGAGGTTCGTTTGACACTTTCTGATGCTCCGCCACAGAAACTGCTTTTGTCAAAATATCTGTGTATACTAAAAGTTTTGGTAAAGGCTCTTTGGCTACATATTTGCCATAAGAAATCGTAAAAGGCTGCCCCAACAAATAAGATAGCAGCGACTTTCGCAAGGCTAAAGTTTCCTGATGCCAAGCTTTACTGGAATTGATATTTTTATCTAAGCAGTGCGCGAAATCCCCTGTTTCGTTAATCAAAAGTGCTGTTTCTTTGAAATTGGGTTCTGACAGGATGGCATAAAGGCGCAGAGCCATTTCAACTGTAGGTGTCTGCACATGTTTTCCTGTTTCTGCAGCAGAAAAAATGGGAATTAGAGATTCCTTCATGCCAACTACACCTGCCAGCACCAAAGCAAAATTTTCAATCTGCGTAAAACGATACAGAGAGAAAAATTTTGTTGTATGGAGCTCGATACCACCAATTTGGGTCAACTCTATACGCCTTTGGATAATTTCTTCTGCTTCTTCTATTTCTTCTCTTACATTGAAAAGAAGTTCCATAGAATCTTCACTATTGCGTTCCAATTCTTCTTTCTGCAGTACTGCCCAGAGAAGAAATTCCATAATTGCTGCAAGATCTTTCCATAATTCGTCATCACTAAGATAAGGTATTCTTTTTTCTTTGTTGATGCCACAATCGATATTATTCAAAGATATTCCTTCCTTTTTCTTTCATTTCCGTATCATCGCTGCACAATGTCAGGTACCTGCCTGCTGCCAGATCATCTTTATTTTTGCGCAGTACACGAATAAAACAGTCTTTTGCCAGTGCATAATCACCTGTATGGAAATAATGTATACCTGCCTCAAAATCTACTTTTGTAATAGATTTCAGCATAACAATATCAGGTTTTTGCCCTTCAAAAACTTCAAAAATCTGTTTTTTGCTGTCATCTACAAAACCAAACAGCCTTACGTTTTCCATATGCAGATCCAGTCTTTCCATGGTATCCTCGTCAACCAGAACTCCCAAATGGTAGATGCTGCTGATTTTCTGCAAAGATTGCGCGAACATCATTTCTGATGATACAGCACGGATTTCCATTCTTTCTTCAGAGCCAATAATGCCTATGCGAAGATCACCGCAAACGATACCACTGCCGAAGGAAATCTCTTCTCCAGCCATTGTAAGAGAAATAGTTTGCAATGCTTTTTGTGCTGCAATAGCTGCCTGTAAAGCCTGATCAGGATTGTTTTGGAAGAAGGCGTATAAACCTGTATCTGTAAATTGGATCACAGTGCCGCCTGCATTTTCAATAGAGGCTGTCAGCTCCTGCAGCACATGATTTACAAACTGGAACATTTCCTGAGTTCCTGCTTTGGAAACAGCTTTTGCAAAGCCTTGAGCATCAATAATCAAAATGGCAGCATCCATCATAACAGTTTCGTCTGCTGGAGAGATATCTCGTATGTCATTTTTTCCAAAAAGGCTAATCAGACTTTGTGGAATATAAGGTTCGTATGCCCGTTCCAATTGGTCGATATGCTGCAGATGTTCACGAATGTTCACAGTCATGTGATGGAACAAATTTGTTATTTCTTTTATTTCTGTTCCATTTCCTTCTCTGGGTGGTTCATCTAAATCGATACCAACAGAGAAATCGGACAGTGCATGTTTGATTTTATTAAGCGGACGCAGAAGCAGGAAGCATACAATTGTCAAGAAAACTATCATGACCAGCAGAAAAACGAAAATATTCTGTACCAGACCTACCAGATCATCCATCATTTCATATGTAACATTGCTTTCTGGATAAATTACACGGACGATGCCTACGACATTCTGATCCTGCAATACAGGATAATACACTGTTAAGCAGTGACCGAGAGTATAAAAATAATCTTTGGACTTTACGGCTGTTTTTGTTTCTGATATTTCCTGTAATACAGCTTTTTCCGTAGGATATCCATAAATAGCGGAAGCGGAACAGGATAAGCTTCCTTCGTCCATACTATAAAATGATCCGTCACTGTAACCAAACACGGAAACTTTTCCCAGAATATTCTCCGTGTTATACATAATCTCTCCGTTTTTATCATAAATACCGCTTAGCATATATTGTGCATACAAG
>CATZIM010000313.1 GCA_958420075.1 uncultured Clostridia bacterium
CTGTAAAGAAGCATTGGATGAAATCAGAGCTGCATATCAGAGGGGACAGTCCGTATATGGTGAAACATGTGCCCATTACCTGCTCTTTGATGAATCCGTACTGGATCAGCCCAATTTCGAAGGTGCAAAATATATCTGTTCTCCCGCACTGCGCACCAAAGACCATCAGGAACCTTTGTGGGAAGCCCTGAACAAAGGCTGGCTCAATGCGGTAAGTTCTGACCACTGTGGTTTCGACTTTGCAGTACAGAAACATATGGGCTTTGGCGAAGGCAAATCCTTTGCAGACGTTCCCAACGGTGCACCTTCCGTACAGAACAGAGTGAATGCTGTATGGACATATGGCGTATGTGAAGGCAAGCTGTCCAGACAGGAATTCGTAAATGTTATTGCAGCTTCTCCTGCAAGAGTCAATGGTTTGACAGAAAAAGGCCACATTGCAGTAGGTTATGATGCAGATATCGTTGTCTTCGACCCTGATTACAGAGGCGTTATGGGCGTTGCAAACTCTCTGGAAGGCGTAGACTACAGCATTTACGAAGGTATGGAACAGAAAGGCAGACCGGAAACAGTACTGCTGCGTGGTCAGGTTATCGTTGAAAACGCAGAATATGTTGGTAAGAAAGGTCAGGGCAAGCTGGCAAAAGGCAAACCTTTTGGCTCTGCTTATGACAAATTCAAAAAAGCATAAACAAGGAGGAATCAGATGAAGTCAATTACTTGTTTGGGTATTTCCACAGCCGTATGTTGTGCTGTATGGTCCTTTTTATCACCGGAAGTTGGATTACTGAGCTGGGCTGGCTTCGCTGGATGCACATCTTATTTTGCCTGCCCTGATCATGGATGGAAAGGCGTAAAATCTGCCTTCTTCTGTGTCATGAGCGGTATTGCCTATGCACTGCTTACTTTGTACTTGAATAAAGTATTTCCCTCTTTCGCCGTAAGTTTGGTGGTTGCATTGGTGACAGTACATCTGATGTGTATCCAGAGTAAGATTCCTATTCTGGCATATATCCCCGGTACCTTCTTTGGTTCCTTCTCAACATTTGCTGCTGGTGGTGACCTGATTATCATTCCCTGCATGATTCTGGGGATTATCTTAGGTCTTTGCTGTGACAAAGGCGGCGCATGGCTGTTCAAACTGGTTGGAAAGAAAGAAGATGTAGAAGCAGAAGAAGCAGAATCCTAAAGGATTCATAACAGAAAAGGGAAGCAAAGTCATGCTTTCCTTTTCCTTTCTGAAAATGACGATAAAATTAGATTTTTGATACGATAAGGAGGCGGAAATATGTATTATTCCAATATGAAATCTGTAGATATCAGCAAATGTATATTATGTCATGACGCGGTGTGCACAAAAGCTTGTCCTGCCATGGATCCGGCAAGAATCATCCGTGCGCTGCGTTTCGATAATGCTGCAGGCGCATCTATGATGCTGCCAAAAGAAGATGTATGTCTGCATTGTGATGGCAAATGTCAAAATGTCTGTCCTGCGGAAGTTCCCATTCAGAAATTGATGTCTGGTCTGCGGAAGGAATTCCCGGAACAAAAAGAAATTCCAGGTTTAGATGACGTAGATTTAAGCTGTGATATCTGCGGTGTAAAATTGGAAAATCCATTCATGTTATCTTCCTCCGTTGTTGCCAGCAACTATGAAATGACAGCCAGAGCCTTTGAAATGGGTTGGTCTGGTGCTGCTTTTAAGACTATCTGCCTGATGGATATTCGTGAAGCTTCCCCTAGATTTTCCACAGTTAAAACAGGCGAAGGTTCTTTCTATGGATTCAAAAACATCGAACAGCTTTCTGACTATGAATTAGAAGAAAACCTGAATTTCTTCAGAGAACTGAAAAAGAATTATCCTTCCAAAGTGATTCTGGCTTCCATCATGGGCAGAAACGAAGAAGAATGGACATATTTGGCAAAAGTTGTGACTGAAGCAGGGGCTGACGTCATTGAATGTAATTTCTCCTGTCCAAACATGGAAGCGAAAAATACTGGTGTAGACGTGGGACAAGACCCTGAAACCGTAAAACGCTATGTGCAGGCTGTACGCAGAGGGACAAATATTCCTATTTTAGCAAAAATGACACCCAATGTGGCAGATATGCGTCCTGCTGCGAGAGCTGCCATTGAAGGCGGCGCAGACGGGATTGCGGCAATCAATACCATTAAGAGTATCATTAATGTAGATTTGGATACCTTCACAACCGCACCTACAGTCAATGGCAAATCTATGGTTGGCGGTTATTCCGGTGTTGCTGTAAAACCCATTGCACTTCGTTTTATTTCCGATATGTATAAAGATCCTGCTATCCGTGGTCACCACATCAGTGGTATGGGTGGTATTGAAACATGGCGTGATGGTATGGAATTTATCGCCCTTGGTTCTGGCAGCTTACAGGTAACAACAGCTGTTATGCTGTATGGCTATCGCATCATTGATGATTTGCTGTTGGGCACAAAGATTTATATGGCTGAAAATGGCGTAAAATCTATTTCTGAACTCATTGGCCGTGCGGTTGATGGCATTGTAGAAAACGATGAAATCGAAAGAGATACCATCGTTTATCCGAAATTCTACAGAGATAATTGCGTTGGATGCGGCAGATGTTACATTGCATGTCGGGATGGTGGCCATCAGGCGCTGAGCTTTGATGAAGAAACACATCGTCCTACATTGATTCCTGATAAATGTGTAGGTTGTCATTTGTGTGCATTGGTTTGTCCAGAACATGCAATTCGCGGCGATGGCAAACGTATGGGAAAGAAAAAGAAATGATATCTTCTCTCCATAAACCACTTCCATAAAAATCAAATAATGAATGAGGCACAAAATCATAAAATGGTTTTGTGCCTTTTTTATTGCATGGAAATTCATTTGTTATT
>CATZIM010000314.1 GCA_958420075.1 uncultured Clostridia bacterium
CTACAGGGCCTTTTGGTGCGAAATCCATCGGGGAAATCGTTATCAATACACCGGCACCTGCCATTGCACAGGCTATTTATAACGCAACAGGCCTGCGCTTTACAGAACTGCCCATTACACCGGAAAAAATTGCAATGGGCATGATCGATAAATGAAAATCCACTGGATATTACTGGCGGCGGGATTGAGCAGACGATTCGGGGAAAATAAGCTGCTCTATCCCGTCAATGGGAAAAAACTCTACCGCTACAGTCTGGAACGCATGGCGGCGTTGGCAGAGAAGCGGCAGGAGCGTCTGGTGGTGGTCACTTCCCATGAAGCCATTCGACAGGAACTGGCGGGAGAGAAAGCGGAAGTGGTTTGGAATCCAAAGGCGGAAACAGGCATTGCATCCTCCATCCATTGTGCCATCAGGCATTTGGGCATAGCAGAGGATGGGGCATATCTATTTTCCGTGGCAGATCAGCCATTTTTAAGACAGGAAGATCTGGGGGCGTTTATGGAAGGCTTTCTCCGTTCCGGCAAAGCTATGGGCTGTATGGCACACCAGGGTGTGTGGGGAAATCCTGCTGTTTTTTCCGGTAAGTATGTGCAGAGGCTCCTTTCACTGGAAGGAGATCAGGGAGGCAAAAGAATACTGCTGGAATCACCAGAGCAGGTGTTTATCTTTGACTGTGAAGAGGAAAAAGCTTTCCACGATATAGATGAGAAAAAAGATTTGAGAGAGTTCTGAAAAACAGAACTCTCTTTTTTGTTTGCTAAAAAATACATATATATATAATAGGAAGAAACTCCATCAAATAACGCTATTATTTTGTCTGATATCGACTTAATCACAGTAAAAAGAAAGTTTTATCTTTGAAAATCGTGTAAAAATTATATTTTTATCCTATATCGTGCATGATGTATAGCAAAAAGAACAATGCATTTCTGTCTGAAAACTTGATTTTGTGACGACAAAATGGTATCTTTACTTTCACGTAACAAAGCATAAAAGCGTTGACGCGAACACGCGTCGAAGCAAGAAAGGGTGAAGAAGTGTGAAAGAAGAACTGGAGAAGAAGTACGGGCTGCTGACTGCCATTGCCATGGTTGTGGGCATCGTCATCGGCAGCGGCGTATTCTTCAAAGCGGAAAAGGTACTGTTGGCTACAGGCGGCGATCTGCCCCTAGGGATATTATCCTGGTTTTTGGGGGGACTGGTGATGATCATCTGTGCCTATAATTTCGCCGTTATGGCAACCCGTTATGAAAAAGTCAGCGGCGTTGTGGATTATGCGGAAGTAATGGTGGGCAGAAAATATGGATACTATTTCGCCTGGTTTATGGCGGTGATTTATTTTCCTGCCATGACTTCTGTGGTGGCATGGGTAACGGCAAGATATACGGCAGTCCTGCTGGGATGGGATATCGCCGGCCCGCAGGCAATGACCCTTGCCGGACTGTATCTCATCGGCAGTTTTACCATCAATGCCATTTCTCCGAAACTGGCAGGGAAATTTCAGGTGACTACCACTGTGGCAAAATTGATCCCTTTAGGATTGATGGCTGTGGTAGGCACCATTTATGGCTTGAGAAACGGCGTCATGATACAGAATTTTACCAGCGGCGCCATTGTGGAAGTCAGCGGAAATCCGTTGTTTACGGCGGTGGTAGGCACCTGCTTTGCTTATGAAGGCTGGATTTGTGCCACCAGCATTAACGCAGAATTGAAAGATTCCAAAAAGAACCTGCCTCGGGCGCTGATGTTTGGTTCTGTATTTGTTGTATTTGTCTATGCTTTGTACTATGTAGGTCTGGCAGGAGCTGTGGAAAATGAAGTTATTATGGCTGGCGGCGAAACCGGCGCAAAAATAGCTTTCTCTACGGTATTTACCAATGTTGGGGGAACGCTGCTGTTTGTATTTGTTGTCATTTCCTGCATTGGTACGTTGAATGGTTTGATGATGGCATGCACTCGCAGTTTTTACGCCATGGCGAACAGGGGAGAAGGCCCTGCATCCCATATTTTCAGCGGTGTGGACAAGGTGACGAATATGCCCACAAACTCTGCGATCATGGGACTGTTCATGGCTTCTCTGTGGCTGACCTATTTCTACGGGGCAAATCTGGTGGAAACATCCTGGTTCGGCAATTTCAGTTTTGATAGTTCTGAACTGCCTATTATCACCATTTACCTCATGTACATCCCCATTTTCTTCATGCACATACGGAAGGAAAAGGAACTGCCTGTTTTGCAGCGGTTCATCATGCCGGCGTTGGGCATTGGCGCAAGTCTGTTTATGGTGTTGGCTGCCATTGTTTCTCTGGGGGAAAAGATCATTTACTACGGTATCATTTTCCTTGTGGCTATGGTTCTGGGATGTTTGCTGAAGGGCAAGAAAAAAGAAGAGATTTTATAGGATATAGAAGAACAAAGAAAGCTGAAATCCTTATCATACAGAGGATTTCAGCTTTCTTATTTTTACTGAAATTTTATTTGGTATGTTTTCTTCTGAAGACAGCCGTCGCAATTTCCATTAAGAAATCAAGGAGAAGGAACCCCAACGTTTTCTTAAGGGAAAGTTGCTTTTCAGCGGCTTTTTTTCGTGCTGTTTGTTTCGCAAAAAATGCAGAATTTATATTGACATATGTCATAAACGGAGTATACTGAAGGAGTAAGTAACATATGTCGAAAACAGGAGGTGTCATATGCCCAGACCGAGAAAGTGCAGAAGGGTTTGCGCTATGCCGAAAAGCAATCGATTCGGGCCTTTGAACGGCGGATGTTCCGGCGAGGTGGTTATGACCGTAGATGAGTACGAAACCCTGCGGCTCATTGATCTGGCGGGATATACCCAGGAAGAATGCGCGGCACAGATGGGCGTTGCCCGGACAACGGTGCAGG
>CATZIM010000315.1 GCA_958420075.1 uncultured Clostridia bacterium
GATCATATCGTAGAACCTACAACACCGGAAGAAACAACACCCGGAACAGATGGTGAAGGAACGACGACAGATCCTTCTACAGGAACAGGTGACAGTTCAACAGAAACCACAACGCCTACCAATCCTGTAGATGATCCAAACTTCGGAATTCAATAAGAAAAAAGCAGTCTAAGGTACTGCTTCATCAGAAAACAAATATAGCTGGAATCCTCGGATTCCAGATATCCTATTTTTATCAAGAAATACAGGGTTTTTGGGGGCATCTTCATAGGAAAACAAAGAAGGTTGAAATCATTATAGTACAAAGGATTCCGGTTTTTCTGTTTTTGCGAAGATTTTATATGGTATGTTTTCTGATGAAGTTTCCGTCGCAGTTTCCTTTAAGAAGTCAAGGAAGAGAAAAAAGCGTTTTCTTAATGGAAATCTGCTTTGAAATGTTGTTTTTTTTGGACAGGAGGAAATGGAATGTTGATAGAAAAAGCCTGTAGACAGGATTATAAACGGATTTATCAGTTATATTGCGCTTCCTTTCCATGGACGGAGAGAAAGCCTTTTTCCAGAATCTGTAGGAATTGCAGAAATGGAAAAATGGAAATGTGGGTCATCAAAGAGCATACAGAGTTTCTGGGCTTTTTTGTATGCGCTGTTTATGAAGAAATGGTGCTCATTGATTATTTTGCTGTGATGTCCTCCAAGCGGGGCAGGGGCGTAGGCAGCAATGCCTTAAAGCTGCTTGCAGACATTTATCCGAAGCAGTATATTTTTCTGGAGATTGAGCCGGAAAATGAGAAAGCGTCCAATGCCCTCCAAAGAATACGAAGAAAAAAATTTTATCTGCGCTGCGGCTTTCAGGAAACAGGCATCCTGTGGGATATGTATGGTGTTCCCATGGAGGTGTTGTGTTATCAAAAACAGCTTACCTTGAACCAGTGTGAGAAAATGTATCGTTATTTGTATGGACGATTCTGGTTTTTGCCCATTCGCCGGATTTCTTATGCACATTCTCAAAATTCTGACATAACATAATAACAGAACTTTTGAAAAGACAGGTGACCAAAATGACGGACATTTGGAAACAAGCAGGCGTGGAAACCAGTGCGGATATGATTATGCCGCTGCCGCTGACACAGGAGGGAATCCGGCAGCTTCCGCTGGAAAGTCTGACCCAGGAAGTGGCTGATGGTACGGCAGAGAGCATGTATCCCGGCGTGCAGCTTCCCGGCAATCTGAAGATCACGGTGCTGCCCATCGTTCCCGGCATTACCATGTTCAGTTACATTCGCTTTTTCAATGCCTATCCCGGCGCTGGCAGTGTGGACGTTTATGTCAATGGCAGAAAAGTAGCCTCTAACTTGCTGTATCGTAATTTCACAGAGTATATGAAAGCATTCCCTGGTTATTACCGTGTGGCAGTTTTCCGCGCCGGAACCACGGAAAATCCTCTCACCGTAAGTTATATCAACCTCATTGGATATCGCATCTATACAGCGGCTCTGACGGGCACAGAGGGCAATGTTTCTCTGGAAATGATCAATGATAACCGTCGTTTCCTCCAGGGGAATATGGCTTACGTACGGTTTGTGCAGCTTTCTGCCAACGCGCCCAGAATGGATGTATACCTGGACGACAGTCTGGTGCTGTCCGACCTCAATTATAAGGAAGTCAGCCGTTATATGGCAGTGGTTCCCGGAGAACATAATCTGAAACTGCGGGAATACTTCAGCGGTGCCGTTCTGCTGGAAGATCCTGTGGTGACGTTGAAGGGCGGCAAAGCCTATACCATCTATGTTGTAGGTGATATGAACGACCGCGTTGGCTTGCAGGTTGTGATCCCGCTGGAAGGCGCTTCTTATCTTGCTTTTTAAATAAAATTTTCCTGATTGGTCTATACGAAGGCAGAAAAGTTTGTTATAATGACAATACTGTGAATAAATTGTCAAATCATACAAAAAGCAAAAGAAAAGGATGTTGATGTATGTTAAAGGGAAAAACCGTCATTTTGGGCGTAACAGGCAGCATTGCCGCTTACAAAATGGCAAATGTAGCAAGTATGCTGGTAAAGATGGAATGTGATGTGCATGTCATTATGACAGAAAACGCGACCCATTTCATTACACCTATTACCTTTGAAACACTGACAGGAAATAAATGCCTGGTGGATACTTTTGACCGGAATTTTCAGTTCCATGTGGCACATGTTTCTCTGGCGAAAAAAGCCGATGTTGTGCTGATCGCGCCCGCATCTGCCAATGTCATCGGCAAACTGGCAAATGGCATCGCAGACGATATGCTGACCACCACCGTTATGGCTTGCACCTGCAAGAAGATCATTGCCCCTGCTATGAATACCAATATGTATCATAATCCCATTGTGCAGGATAATCTGAAAAAACTCCAGGCGTATGATTATGAAGTGATTCAGCCTGACAGCGGCATGCTGGCGTGTCGTGATGTAGGCGATGGCAAAATGCCTAAGGAAGAAGTGCTGGTGGGTTATATCCTGCGGGAAATCGCTTACGAAAAAGACCTGAAAGGCATGAAAGTCATCGTAACAGCTGGTCCTACCCAGGAAAGCATCGACCCTGTGCGTTATATTACAAATCATTCCACAGGCAAAATGGGCTATGAAATCGCAAAGGCTGCTATGCTTCGCGGTGCGGAAGTGACTCTGGTCAGCGGTGTCACATCTCTGGAACGCCCCATGTTTGTAGACTATGTGCAGGTAGTCAGCGCAGAAGATATGTTCCAGGCAATGAAAGCACGTTTCCTGGATAATGATATCATCATCAAATCTGCGGCAGTTGCGGACTATAAGCCCAAAACCGTTGCCGATGATAAAATGAAGAAAAAAGATGGGGAAATGAGCATTGAACT
>CATZIM010000316.1 GCA_958420075.1 uncultured Clostridia bacterium
TATATTCCAGCAGCGCAGGAATATCGGAAGCGATAAAGTTTTCGTTTTTGCCGATACCAACCAGCATAGGGCTGTCTTTTCTAACTGCAACGATTTCATCGGGTTTTTCGCTGCACAGGATGCCCAGTGCGTAAGAGCCTCTAATTCTGCCGATAACACGGATCAGTGTATCAACCATATCGCCGTCATAGTAATAATCGAACAGCTGTGCAACAACTTCTGTATCTGTTTCAGAAGCAAAAACATAACCTTTTTCTTCCAGTTCCGCTTTCAGCTGCAGATAGTTTTCGATAATACCGTTATGCACAACGGAAATTCTGCCGTTCATGCTTGTATGAGGATGGGAATTCACATCGCTGGGTGCGCCATGGGTTGCCCATCTTGTATGGCCGATACCAACCTGACCTTTTACACCGCCCATTTCCTGAACTTTTGCGTCCAGATCTGCCAGACGACCTTTTGTTTTCACCACATGAATGCCATCGCCAAATACAGCGATACCAGCAGAGTCATAACCTCTATATTCCAATTTTTTCAGTCCCTTAATCAATACGGGAGCTGCCTCATTCTGACCAATATAACCAACAATACCACACATAAATTTATTACCTCCAATATTTTATTCGCACGTTATCTTTCTTTTGTCCCTTTGATTTCTCAAAAGCTTTGTAAAAGACCTGCGTCCCTGTGCGAAAGGGCGGGAAGCATCCGCCGAAAACTTCGATCACTTCCACCTCGTCAACCGCATCTGCACTGCGGCTCTGGCGCTTCATACTGCCAACGCACTACCCTCCTTTTCATAAGCTCTGTGCAGAAGGCATATTACCCCCTCGGATAATATCTAAAGCATTATACCATTAAACCTTTCGATGGTAAAGGAAAATTTTATTAATCTTCCATCAGAAGAACCTTCTTTGTTTATTCTATGCGGAATAAACCATGATACAGCCCTATTTTTGTTCACAAAAAAAGCATATGTTTTAGGGGCATCTTCATAAGAAAACAAAGAAAGCCAAAATCCTTATCATGACAAAGGATTTTGGCTTTCTTATTTTATGAAGATTTTCGTTGTTATGTTTTCTTATGAAGACAGCCGTCGCAATTCCCCTTAAGAAATCAAGGAAGCGAAAATCAATGTTTTCTTAAGGGGAAGTTGCTTTCGCACATGCTTTTTTCTTTCCTTATTTGAATCAATCTTTATATCCTGTTGTCGTATCGATGCCGATGGTTGCTGTGGATTCATCCCATGTCACACCAAAATCTACCAGTTTCGCGATATCACGCAGCTTATAATAGGTATAATCATGGATGGTATATGCTGTTGCACTTTGAGAAGCACCATCTACATAGAGTTTTGCGGTAGAAGGTGTTGCTGTGGTATCACTACCCTGCTTTACAGCCGTTTCCGTGCCATTGATGGTATAAGGAATCCCTGTCTGCAAATGAATTGCCTGATCCGCTTCTACCCAGACTGTATCAAATTTCTTATCTGTTGCAGTCAATGCTTTTGCGATATCACGCAGTTTAAAATAGCTGTAATCATCAATGGTGTAAACTTCCATTTCTACTGTCTTGCCATCAATCTGCAAATTTGCTCTGCCGGCATAGGCTGTCTTTTTGCCTGTGTTTGTCTGAGAAGGTTCCTGTTTGTCTGGAACAGAAACCGCAGGCGTGTCTGCATCCTTTTCCGCATAGTAAGATTTCAGAGCTGTGGCACAGCCTTGTCTGTCATTGAGCAGATCTCGCAGACTGAAGAAGAAACTGCCGTCTACATTTTCGTATTTTTCATTGATCTGCATTTCTTTTACAATTTCAGAAGCAACAGAATCTTTGTAAATACCCTGGCCAATATAAAGGTCAACACCTGTGCCTTCTACCAGATTATTCCACCATTTCACCAGTGTTTCATAATCAGCGGCACTATTGCCTGTTTCCCAGTAAATCTGAGGAACGATATAGTTCACCCAGCCTTTTTCTACCCATTCTTTGGCATCACCATAAACGGTGTAATAACCTTCAGATCCTTTTGTAGCGGAACCGGCGGGGTCAGAAGAACTGTTTTTCCAGATGCCCATAGGACTGATACCGAATTCCACAGAACTGTCGATGCTTTTGATGCGCTTAGAAACCATTTCGATAAGGTCATTCACATGTTCACGGCGTTCATTGGCAGCGCTGTCTTCTCTGCCTTCCCCTTCCGGCAAAGGATAATTGGAAGGATAGAAGTAATCGTCAAAGTGGATAGCGTCCACATCATAGTTTTCCACAACTTCTGCAACGGTATCGGTGATATACTGTTTTACTTCTTCTTTTGCAGGGTTGTAATACATGGCATTGTTATAGGTCAAAATCCAGTCAGGATGCTTTCTTGCCATATTATCTGCGGATAGGGCGGACAAATCCACGCCGGAAGTAGTGATACGATAAGGATTCATCCAAGCATGAAATTCCATGCCACGTTTATGGGTTTCCTCAATCATAAATTTCATAGGATCATAACCGGGGTCTTTGCCCTGTGTTCCAGTCAAAACGGCACTCCAGGGGTTCAAATCGGATTCATAAAAGGCATCCCCTTTGGGACGAACCTGTACCACAACGGTATTTAATCCCAATGCCTGTGCCTGATTCAGTTTCTTGATAAATTCCGCTTTCTGTGCTTCCGCATTATTCTGTGTGGAGGGATAGTCCGCACTGTAAACAGTAGAAATCCAAACAGCACGCATATCCTCGTCCGCTTTTGGAGTCGCTCCATAAGCCGCAAGGCTTCCAAGACTTCCCATAACCAATACCGCACCTAGTACAGCTGCGGTCAATCGCTTCATCCATTTCTTCATTGTCAAAACTCCT
>CATZIM010000317.1 GCA_958420075.1 uncultured Clostridia bacterium
ACCTGCGGAAGATTTTGCTCTGGCGGCAAAACTGGGCGCCATCATCAATTTTGATGATATCACTCATATTCCTTTTTTTGAAAAAATTGCACCTATTCCTGAAACTGTATGCTGTCGCTACAATCCCGGCGGTGTATTCCAGGTAAGCAATGAAATCATGGACAACCCTGGTGATGCCAAGTATGGCATGACAAAGGAACAGATGAAAGAAGCGTTCCGTATGCTGAAAGAAAAGGGCGCGAAACATTTTGGTATCCACTCTTTCCTTGCCAGCAGCACAAGCTCTAATGTGTATTATCCTATGCTGTCCAAGATTTTGTTTGAACTGGCAGTGGAACTGAAAAATGAACTGGATATCCATATTGCTTTCATCAACCTTTCCGGTGGTGTAGGTATTCCTTATCATCCCGATGAAGAAGGCTGTGATATTATGGCAATCGGTGAAGGTGTACGTAAAGTATATGAAGAAGTACTGGTTCCTGCTGGCATGGATGATGTGGCTATTTTCACAGAAATGGGCAGATATATGCTGGCACCTTATGGTGCGCTGGTTGCGGAAGCCATTCATGAAAAACATATCTACAAAGAATACATCGGTCTGGATGCTTGCGCTGCCAACCTGATGCGTCCTGCTATGTATGGCGCTTACCATCATATTACTGTGCTGGGCAAAGAAGATGCGCCTTGCGACCATAAGTATGATGTGACAGGCGGTCTTTGCGAAAACAACGATAAATTTGCCATCGACCGTATGCTGCCGAAGATTGATATGGGGGATTTGATTTACATCCACGATACAGGCGCTCATGGACATTCCATGGGGTATAACTATAACGGCAAACTCCGCTCTGCGGAACTGCTCCTTTGCGAAAACGGCGATGTGAAACTGCTGCGCCGGGCGGAAACACCTGCGGATTATTTTGCAACATTCGATTTCACAGGTCTGTTTCAGAAATAAAAATAAATAAGAAATAAAAAAGCCAGAGATTTATGGATGTTTCCATAGATTTCTGGCTTTTTGTTTTTATGATGTTATCTGAAATCAGATTTTATTTCAGATGTGTGTGCATGTATTCTTCACGGATTTCCGCAGGAACCAGACTGCCGCCTGTTGCCCAGGGAATATGTACGGCATTTGCCATTTTGTCTTTCAGACCCATTTTTTCGATATATGCCTGCATTTCGGGGGATTTCAGCTGAATAGGACCCCAGAAGGATGCACATGCGGAAGGTTCCAGGAAGATGTCTTCTGTATTGACGATGTCACGCATGAGATCATAAATATGGTAGTCTTCCAGAGAAAGAATACCGGACAGCAGATTTTTCATGACGCCGCCAACAAAGCCAGAAGCACGTCCAACTGCCAGACCATCGGCATGGGTCTGACCGCTCAAGCCAAAGTCCTGTACGCAAACTTCGTTCTGCAGACCGGAAGCCATACCAACCAGCATACAAGGCGCCTGTGTGGGTTCGATGAAGAAAACGTGAACATTGTCGCCGAAAAGCTGCTTGAAGCCGAAAGCAACGCCGCCGGGAGCACCGCCTACACCACAGGGAATGTAAACAAACAGAGGATGGTCCGCGTCCACAGTGATGCCTTTTTCTGCAAACTGTTTCTGGATACGTTTTGCAGCAACGGCATAGCCAAGGAACAGTGTTACGGAGTTTTCATCGTCTACAAAATAGCTGGAAGGATCGGCGTCAGAATTTTTTCTGCCCACTTCAACGGCTTTGCTGTAGTCATCATTATATTCGATGACTTCTGCCCCGCGCTGACGAAGGAGATCTTTTTTCCACTGTTTTGCATCAGCAGACATATGGACAATAACATGGAAGCCAAGAGCAGCACTCATGATGCCGATGCTCATGCCCAGATTGCCGGTGGAGCCAACCTGAATTTTGAACTGGCTGAAAAATTCTTTGAATTCAGGAGATGCGAATACGGAATAATCATCTGTCAGTTTGATTTTGCCGTGTTCCAATGCCAGATCTTCTGCGTGTTTCAATACTTCGTAAATACCGCCTCTTGCTTTGACGGAACCGGAGATTGCCAGATGGCTGTCCTGTTTTAAGAATAAACGTCCGGGAATGGAGGTGCTGTATTCCGCTTCCAATTGTTTCTGCATATGAGGGATTTCTGTCAGAGGAGATTCGATCAAGCCATTCTGAGGCTCCGTTTCAGGAAAGACTTTTTTGATAAATGGCGCAAAACGAGCCAGTCTTGCTTCTGCATCATCAATATCTGCCATGGTGATATTGATTTTTGCCAATGCGTCGGCAGTTTTTTCCTGGTTTTCGTTGATCCAAATGACTTCTTTTCCTTCACTTACCTGTTCCAGAAGCTCCTTATTATTGACACGATTCCAAAATGTTTTTTCCATAAGTTTCCCTCCTATTTAGGTTAAAATAAGACAAACGTCTTTCTTGATATCATATCATAAAAAAGGAGTTGTGTCCTCCTTTTTATACAATTATATAGAATCACTCTGTCGAATATAAACAGAAGGATTTACGATGAAATCATTTCAAAAATGTATTTTTTATGAGATATATTGCAGACTGAATATGGAGGAGGGATTGATATGAATGAATATTGTTTGAACAGAAAAAATATTGAAATTTATATGCAATATTTGAAAGAGCAGGAAAAAAGTGTAGGAACACTGGAAAAATACAAAAGGGAATTGTATGAATTGCTGTCTTTTTTGTCGGGGAAAGAGGAAAGCAAAGAACAATTGATATTATGGAAAGCAAAATTGGAAGAGAAATACCGTCCCGCTGGTGTTAATGGCAGATTGGTTGCTGCAAATGGCTTTTTTTCTTTTTTTGGAAGATATG
>CATZIM010000318.1 GCA_958420075.1 uncultured Clostridia bacterium
CTGTTCATATTTCCTGCTGATTTTACCCTGTATTACGGTTAAACGTTCTGCCGTAAACAATGTCAGCATGCCCGATGATGTTCCTACCGCAGCAAAAGGTATTTGGGTGAAAAATGCCGCTTCCTTCTCTGGCAGGGATTTCCCCAAAAGCAGACAAAGAGCACTTTCTTTCGGCAGCAACGTCACACATCTGGCAAGTTCTAAAACCACCACAGGTTTTCCTGCTTCTGTACGCAGTTCATTGCCTGTATCCAGAAAGCCTGTGCAGTTCACTGTTTTTCCGCCAGATTCCAAAATTATCCTGCAATACTGTCCTCTGTTTTTGCCATGACGTTCCAGCCATCCTGCCCCTGCTTTCAGAAGTATGTAAAACAGCAGACAGCCCCAAAGCAAACGCTGCCAAGGCATCATGGAAACAGAAATGGTCAGCCCTTTTCCCAGAAACCGTTGGGCATCCGTAAAGGCAAAAAGCATTTCCAGAAAACCACCCAACAGAAAAGAAGCCACGCCCAATGCCACTAGAAGCTGAAAGAATCCATAGAAGCTTTTGGGAAAATACGCAATTTCCAGCCCCAAAATCATCATGACAGCAGACAGCATAAATCCTGCTTTTATGCCAAAGACCAGCAGCAGACAAAAAAACAGTGATGGAACAAATCCTCCCAGAGTGAGCCGCCACCAACTGCATCTTCTGGACAAAAGCCTTCCGGCAGTCCAAAGAGCCAGACAGGAACAGATGCCATTGACGAAAAACACCACATCTATGTAAAGTTCCACATTGTTCCCTCCTGTCCTTATTATAAAAAAGCAGGCAGGCAAAACTTGTCACATCGGCTGAATGGCATAAAAAAAAGACTGTCAAAATACGACAGTCTTTTGATTTCTTATTTCCATGTAACATTTGCTTTTTTTCGGGGAACTGTACGGCGATATTTCACAGCGGGATATCCCATGAGCATACAAACTGCAACCTGTTCTCCCGTGATGCCAAGGAGTTCCTGCACTTCCGGGCTGTAGAAAATCCCTCTCTGGATAAAGCCGCTATACAAAGATCCCAGACCTTCTGTTTCCGCCATTAATTCCATACTTCTAGCGGCCAGAGGAGCATTCCAAGGGCCTTCACATGTCAGAACCACCAGTACAGGTGCGCCAAAGAATAACGCATCCTGTGTTTTATCCGCTTTTCTGCGGTCAATAAACCGCTGGAGCATACCACGGTAATGGGGAATTTCACCTGCTTCCAGCATCCGTTCCAACCCTTCCCAGATCAGGTCTTTCACCCGCTCCATCTGTTCCTGCACTACAACGAAATGCACATTCTGTCCATTGCTGGCAGTGGGGGTATAACGTCCCGCTTCCACAACACGTTCCAGTTTTTCCTGTTCCACAGCCTTTGGCTGATATTGTCTTGTGGAACGGCGAAATTTCAGAAAGTTCAGGAAGTTTTCCGCAGGCACTTTGAATGTTTCCGCATCATAGGGCATCACATCTGCCATGTCATAAGCACCATCCATGGTAACTGCTCCTACAGGACAGACTGCCACACAGTGTCCGCATTCCATACATTTCATTTTCACTTTGGCTTTGCCATCTTCCACACGAATGGCACTTGCCAGACAATCTTTTTCACACATACCGCATCCGATACATGTTTCTGTATTGACACGAATCATATTTTACACCTCTTTATTACACTTTCAAAAATACATGATAGAAAAAATCCACACAAATCAATACAAACAGGCTCCCCGACAACAGACTTCTCGTTTTTTCTGTCAATGCACCATTGGCCTTCTCCAGCAATGGCTGCACACAATAGAGGAAAAACATGCCGCCAATGCCAAAGCGAATACTTGGATTGAGCGCAATTCTGCCTTGGAAATTCCACGCAAAACGATCATAATCCCAAAGCCATCCCCCTGTGGTCCATTCCATGATGTAACTGGTCAAAAGCTCAAGTCCTGTTGTCAAAGCCACAATTCCCAAAAACACCAGTATGGGTGTGACATTGATTTTTCCAACAGCAATCCGTTTCTTTTGCAAAGGCTGCAATACTAACAAAATGATGACAGCGCCAAAACCATAAACCGGCAAATATGGTCCAAACAAAAATCCTCTGTTTGAAAATCCCCATCGGTATACCACCACTTCTAAAAAGACTTCGTAAATCCAGCCAATGACAGCATATGCCATAAAATATAAAAACAAAGCCTGTCCCTTTTTGAATGCCCTCATTTGCGCCTCCTTTTTCCCTTTTTATATTGCAGACTTATTTTAACATAAATCCTACAAAAATACCAGAAATTTCATAGGATATAAAAACCCCTTAAGAAATGGAGGTTTGCACACATTTCTTAAGGGGCAAATTTACTTTATTTCATTCTAAACGGAAGCCTCAGTTAAGCATCCACGCCAGGAACCATGGGATCAGGAACAACCGGTTCTGTTACAGGCGGAATACCAGCGCAGTCAGTGCAGACATCCTCGGCTGTTGCACCTTTGCAGTTTACATAGCTTTCGCCTACAGTTGCCACAGCACCGAAGGCTACAGGCACTGCCACACAGATATTCTGGGAAATGGTGAAAGAACAAGTACCGTTTTTCACACCTTCACAAGTATCTCTGCCGGATACGACTACAGGGTCACCACAGCATTTTGTAACTGTTTTTCCAGCTTCAGCAAAAGGTGTTACTGTAACAGGTACACATACAGAAGCCGCCTGATACCCCACTGCGGGACAAGTCTGATTTTCCATTGCATTGATTTCCATTGAAAAGCACTCCTTTAATTTTTTTATATTGACAAGATATGCCTATTTTTCTTTTTGGT
>CATZIM010000319.1 GCA_958420075.1 uncultured Clostridia bacterium
TCCAGCCATTCAATGGAAGCAATGTCCAGATGGTTGGTAGGTTCGTCCAGCAGCAGCAAATCAGGCTTGGATAACAGCAATTTGCCCAGATACACACGGGTTTTCTGTCCGCCGGAAAGCTGGGACAGGGGACGGTCAAATTCATCCTCCCCAAAACCAAGGCCTTTCAGTACACCTTTCAGGCGGCTTTTGTAGCTGTAACCGTCGTTTTGCTCAAATTCGTGCTGTAAAGCGGCATAATCCTCCATCATGTCAGACAATGCTTTTCCTGACAGGTGTGTCATTTCGTTTTCCATTTCACGAAGACGGACTTCGGCCGTTAAAATTTTTTCAAAGACTGATAGCATTTCTTCATAAATTGTACGGCTGCTTTCTATTTGTTGGTTCTGGGCCATATAGCCCATGGTGGTTTCTTTTTTCAGGAACACATCGCCGCCGTCAGAGGAGATTTCTCCCGTCAGAATGCGGAACAAAGTGGTCTTTCCGGCACCGTTAACGCCTACGATTGCGGTTTTTTCTCTTTCTTCTATATGAAATGTGATATTTTCCAGTATGGTGTCGATACCATAGGATTTTTCTATGTGATTGACTGCAAGTATCATGTTTTCTTCCTCCGTAACCCTTAGGTTGTCCACAATTATGATACCAGAAAAAAGGGCGGAATAAAAGAGTTATTGTTGACAATAAAATAACAGGCGTGCTATACTGAAATCAAATTGAGTAGGAGAGGATTTGGATAATATGGATAGTGAAAAAAAGATTTCACCGGCGGTAATAAACAGATTACCCAGATATTATCGATATTTGGGCGATTTGCTGGAAAGCGACATCACCAGAATTTCTTCTAAAGAGCTCAGTGCAAAGATGAATATTACAGCCTCTCAGATTCGCCAGGATTTGAACAATTTCGGCGGCTTCGGTCAGCAGGGATACGGCTATAATGTAGAATATCTTTACAATGAAATCAAAAAGATACTGGGACTGGATCGCATGTATAATATGATTGTGATTGGCGGCGGCAACATCGGTCAGGCATTGGTCAATTATACAAATTTTGAAAAACGCGGTTTCGTCATCAAAGCAGTTTTTGACATCAATCCTCGTTTGGTTGGCATGACCATCCGCGGCGTGGAAGTTTACGACGTGGACAAAATGGAAGAATATGTGAAAAACAATCACGTAGACGTTGCCATTTTGACACTGCCTCGTTCACAGGCCGTTAAGGTTGCCCATGATCTGGCAAAATGGGGCGTGAAAGGTATGTGGAACTTCAGCCATGTGGATTTGCAGGTTCCCGATGATGTTCTGGTGGAAAACGTGCATTTGACAGATAGTCTGATGACACTGCTTTACAAGATCAATGAAATGTACAGCGAAGAAAACGATCTGCATCACTTGCAGAACGGTCTGCCTGTGAAACACCGTCAGGTGGAAGAAGACGAAAAGTAAAAACAGAAACAGAGAAAATGGACGAAGGCTAGAGCTTTGTCCATTTTTTTGCGCTGATAATGCCCGAAGGAATTTTTTAATTTTTCCTAAATCCATTGAAGCATGTCTCCCAATAAGGTATCATAAAAGGGAATATGCTTTAGAAAAAATTAGGAGGAATCAACATTGAGCAGAGCAGACGATATTTTCATACAGAATTGTAAGCAGATTTTGGAAAATGGTTTTTCCACAGAAAACGAAAAGGTACGCCCCCACTGGGAAGACGGCACACCTGCCTACACCATCAAGACTTTTGGTGTGGTAAACCGCTACGACCTGAGCAAGGAATTTCCCCTGCTGACACTGCGCGCCACCAACTGGAAAGCGGCCATTGACGAAATCCTGTGGATCTGGCAGAAAAAATCCAATAACATCCATGATCTGAACAGCAAGATCTGGGATTACTGGGCAGACGAAACAGGTTCCATCGGCAAGGCTTATGGCTATCAGCTGGGCGTGAAATACAAATTCAAACACGGCGAAATGGATCAGGTGGACAACGTGCTGTGGCAGCTGAAAAACGCTCCCGCGTCCCGCCGCATCATGACAAACATCTACAACTTTGCAGACCTGACAGAAATGGGACTGGAACCCTGCGCTTACAGCATGACTTTCAATGTGACAGGCAATAAGCTGAATGCTATCCTGAACCAGCGTTCTCAGGATACATTGGCTGCAAACAACTGGAATGTGGTGCAGTATTCCGCACTGCTGATGATGTTCGCACAGGTCAGCGGATTGGAGCCCGGCGAACTGGTACATGTCATCAGTGACATGCACATTTATGACCGTCATGTGCCCATCATCAAAGAACTGATTGAACGGGAAACATTCCCCGCGCCTAAGGTGCGTTTGAATCCCGAAATCAAGAACTTCTATGATTTCACCGTAGACGACTTCATCGTGGAAGACTACGAACACGGCAAACCCATCGGCAAAGTGCCCATTGCCATTTAAGGAGGAAAACCCATGAATCTCATTGTAGCAGTAGACGAAAACTGGGGCATCGGCAAGGACAATGAACTACTGTGCCGCATTTCCGCAGATATGAAAAATTTCCGTGCGGTGACCATGGGCCATGTGCTGGTGCTGGGCAGAAAAACACTGGAATCTTTCCCCGGCAAAAAGCCTCTGCCCAAACGTACCCATATTGTGCTCACAGCAAACAAGGCTTATGAAGCAGAAGGGGTAACCCTTTGCCATAGTCTGGAAGAACTGCCTGGGGTGCTGGCGGATTATGCGGATGACGATATTTTTGTTATCGGCGGCGGCAGCATTTATGAGCAGCTTCTGCCTCAGTGCAAAAAGGCTTATATTACCAAAATCTATGATAA
>CATZIM010000320.1 GCA_958420075.1 uncultured Clostridia bacterium
GCCACAGCAGATACTTCCACCTGTGCCGACGCCATGGCAGTGGTGGAAAAATACCATCTGGATTTCCCGCCTGTTGTACTGAAGCAGTTGCAGGAAGAAACTCCCAAGGAAATCACCAACTGCGAAATGCAGATCACAGGCAGTGTGTCCCAACTTTGCACCTTTGCTGCAAAGACAGCGGAAAAACTGGGTTATACACCACTGACCCTTTCCACCATGCTGGACTGCGAAGCCAGAGAAGCCGGACGTTTCCTTGGCTCTATGGCTAAAACGCTGGAAAAAGGTGAAGGCCCTGTGAAAGGCCCCTGCGCCATCCTTTGCGGCGGCGAAACGGTGGTGCATCTGACTGGCAAAGGCAAAGGCGGCAGAAATCAGGAATTGGCCCTTGCTGCCGTGCCTTATCTGGAAGGCATGGAAAACGCTCTTGTGGCAGCTGTCGGTTCTGATGGCACCGATGGCCCCACCGATGCAGCAGGAGGCATGGTAGACGGCAGCACCATGGCAGCTTTGCGAAAGGCAGGGCTTTCTGTTGATGCTGTTCTGGCAGAAAATGACGCTTACCACGCTTTGAAAGCCGTAGACAGCCTCATCTTTACCGGCCCCACAGGCACCAATGTAAATGACCTGTATTTCCTCCTGTTCCGTCCATAAAACTTGATTCCACAAAAAAATAGCCGAAATCCTTTTTTCGAGGATTTCGGCTATTCTGTTTTTTTCTTGCACCGACAGCTTTTCCCCTCCATAGGATACAAGAGAATAACATAAGGAGGCATCTCCATGAAAGAGATCGCATCGAATTTCCTGCCGGACACCTGCGAAACAGAAACCACCATGGACTGCAACGCATGTGTCATCAAAAAAGTTGGTCTGGCACAGGCTTTCGTCCCCAGTCAGCCTTACCAGACACCATCTTCTGCCGAACAAAGTTTGATTTGCGGCACCGCTTTTTCTGATCTTTCCATGCCCTATGTCCAGGGCAGCCACATCAAACGCAATGCAAAGGAGGTCACCTCATGGAACGCGAAATGATGCTCCAAAAACTCATGGAATTAGATTTTCTGGCAGTGGATCTGGGTCTGTATCTGAACACCCATCCCACAGAAACAGAAGCCATCAACGCCTATAACCAGACCATCGAAGCCGCAGACACCCTGCGCATGAAATTTGAAGCGGCTTATGGTCCGCTGTGCTCCTTCCGCAGTTATGCCGCTGATACAGAAAACTGGCAGTGGAAAAACGATCCATGGCCTTGGCAAACAACAGCAAATCCCTCTATGGCTGGAAAGGAGTGCATGTAAATGTGGATTTATGAAAAGAAACTGCAGTTTCCTGTAAAAATCACTCGCCCCGACGCTCGTATGGCAAAAATCATGATCGAGCAGTACGGCGGCTGTGATGGGGAATGGGGTGCTGCCCAGCGGTATCTGAGCCAGCGTTACTCCATGGTAACACCAGAAGCCAAAGCCACCCTCAATGACATTGCCACAGAAGAATTGGGCCATGCGGAAATCATGGGCACCATCGTCCGTCAGCTTATGCAGGGTCTGACCAAAGACCAGATCATCGAAGGCGGTCTGGAAGCCTATTATGTGAACCATGGCTTTGGGGTATATCCTTGCTCTGCCGCTGGTGTCCCCTTCTCTGCCGCTGCTTTCCAGTCTAAAGGCGATCCCATCACAGATCTATATGAAGATATGGCAGCAGATGCTGCCCCTTTGGAAGTGTAACCTTTCCGAAAAAGCAGAAAATGCCGAAAAACAGGAGTCCACTTTAGGGGCATCTTCATAAGAAACAAAGAAAGCTGAAATCCTCATCAAACAAAAGATTCCCGCTTTCTTATTTTTATTGAGATTTTATTTGGTATGTTTTCTTAAGGGGAAGTTGCTTTTCCGACATCTTTTTTCTCTGATTTCCATACAAAAAGCCGGAGGCTTTCGCCTCCGGCCATATGTGCAGGTAAGTTGAGTTGTTCTTATTCTGCTTCTGTTACAACGTTTTCACAGAAGTTCATTAGCATGGTTGCTACCTGTGCTCTGGTTGCAGTACCCTGAGGCGCCAGAGTAGTTTCTGTCATACCATTTACAATGCCGTTGGCATTTGCCCACTGCATTGCTTCCACTGCGTAACTGCTGATAGATGCGCTGTCTGTGTAGCCTGCCAGATCAGCTTTTTCTGTAACGTCATAACCTTTCAGCTGTGCGTAACGGTACAGGATCGCTGCCAGCTGTTCTCTGGTGATGGAATCGCCCAGACCAAATGTGCTGTCATCATAGCCTGCTACAATACCGTTTGCATTTGCCCAAACAATGGCATCTGTGTACCACATGTCTGCTTTCACATCCGCAAAAGGATTTACACCTGTGCTTTCAGGCTGTTTTTCCATGTTGTAGAGAACCACTGCCAGCATTTCTCTTGTCAGAGGTGCATTAGGCGCGAACTGATTGTCGCCCACACCGTTCATCATGCCGTTTTCTACTACATAGCTTACGCCTTTATAGAACCAATCGCTTTCTTTCACATCAGAGAATGTGATGGTTTCAGGTGTTGTGGTTCCTTCTGTTTCATCAGTTTCTTCTTTATCTTCTGTAGTAGTTTTGCCTTCTTCCTTGAAGGTTACAGTAACTGTCACATCACAGTTTGCCATACGGAAAGTATATTCATTGTCCTCGTCTTCTACTTTCTTTGCATCGATCTTATCGCCTTCTGCATCGACAATTTCGATTTTGTCTACTACATAGCCCTTGTCAGGTGTGATGGTCAATGTGATCTTCTGGTCTTCATCCGCCCAGTCATCGCTTACGGAAACACTGCCGTTTT
>CATZIM010000321.1 GCA_958420075.1 uncultured Clostridia bacterium
TCCAGTACAGGGCCGTCTTTGCAGATACGTTTGTTGCCGTATTTTGTTTCACAGCTGCATCCCATGCAAGCGCCGAAGCCGCAGCCCATGCGTTCTTCAAAGCTGAGCTGGCCGCTGGTTTCTGTTACGTCAGACAGGGCTTTCAGCATGGGTTCGGGACCGCAGGTGTAGAAATAAGTGTAGTCTTTCAGTGTTTTTACAACGTCTGTGACAAAACCTTTTGTGCCCAGAGAGCCGTCTGCAGTCGCTACATGAACAGGAACGCCCAGGGCACGGAACTCATCGATATAGAAAGCTTCCGCTTTTGTGTTGAAGCCCAGAATCACTTCGGGTTTTTTGCCTTCTTCCAGCAGATTTTTTGCCAGACGGTACATGGGAGGAACCCCTACGCCGCCGCCGATGAGCAGCGGGCGCATACCGCTTTTGCTGGTGTCATAGCCGTTGCCAAGACCTGTCAGGATGTCCAGCTGTTTGCCGGCTGCCAGTGTGGAAAGGTAGTGTGTGCCTTTGCCCACCACTTTGTAAAGGATGGTCAGAGTTTTTTCGTTGTAGTCACATACGGAAATGGGACGACGCAGGAAAAAACCATCCAGTTTGATATTCACGAACTGACCGGAAGCGGTGATGGCAGAGGTATCCCCTGCCAAAACCATTTTCAATACTGTGTCGGTCAGATGCTGATTGCTTTTTACAGTAAAGATAGACTGCTTCACGACGTACCTCCTAGATTATGCGTCGATGGTAGAGATGCAAAGTGTTGTTTCTTCCAGAACATCCAGCAGAACACGAACAGTATCCAGTGCTGTGAACATGGTTACGTTGTTTTCTACAGCGCACTGACGGATTTCCCAGCCATCGCTGTTCTGCATGTCGTTGATGTCTCTGGTGTTGATTACATAGCTTACATAACCGTGACGGATGGATTCGATAATTTCATCGCTGCCGTCGCTGATTTTTGCTCTTACTCTTGTACGGATGCCATGTTCTTTCAGGAAGTCAGCTGTGCCTTTTGTTGCTTCGATGTTGAAGCCCAGTTCGTAGAAACGACGGATCAGAGGCAGTGCTTCTTCTTTATCTTTGTCTGCGATGGTAGCAAATACTGTACCGTAGTTCAGGATGTTCATGCCGGAAGCCTGCAGAGCTTTATACAGCGCGCGGTTCAGTTTGTTGTCGTAACCGATTGCTTCCCCTGTGGACTTCATTTCGGGGGACAGGTAAGTGTCCATACCGTGCAGTTTGGAGAAGGAGAATGCAGGAACTTTTACATACCATCTGTTCTTTTCGTCGGGGTAGATACCGAAGATGCCCTGTTCTTTCAGAGTCTTGCCCAGGATTACCAGTGTCGCAATGTCTGCCAGAGAGTAACCTGTTGCTTTGGACAGGAAAGGTACTGTTCTGGAGGAACGAGGGTTAACTTCGATTACGTATACATCGTCGTTCTTGTCCACGATGAACTGGATGTTGAACAGACCGCGGATACCGATGCCCAGACCCAGCTTCTTGGTGTATTCCAGAATGGTGCCTTTTGCTTTTGCGGATACGCTGAATGTAGGGTATACGCTGATGGAGTCACCGGAGTGTACGCCGGTTCTTTCTACATGTTCCATGATACCGGGAACGAATACGTCGTAACCGTCGCATACTGCGTCTACTTCCAGTTCTTTGCCTTCGATATATTTGTCAACCAGTACAGGCTGGTCTTCGTTGATTTTAACGGCTGTTTTCAGGTATGTGCGCAGGGATTCTTCGTTGGCAACGATCTGCATTGCACGACCGCCCAGAACGTAGCTGGGGCGAACCAGTACGGGATAGCCGATTTCTTCTGCTGCTTTTACGCCGTCTTCGATGTTTGTAACTGCCTGGCCCTTAGGCTGAGGGATGTGCAGTTCTTCCATGATTTTTTCAAAGGAATCTCTGTTTTCTGCTCTTTCGATAGCAGCAACGTCTGTACCGATGATTTTTACGCCGCGTTCCATCAGAGGCTGTGCCAGGTTGATAGCTGTCTGACCGCCCAGGGAAGCGATAACGCCCAGAGGCTGTTCCAGTTCTACGATGTTCATAACGTCTTCTGTTGTCAGAGGTTCAAAGTACAGCTTGTCGCTGGTTGTGTAGTCTGTGGATACAGTTTCAGGGTTGTTGTTGATGATGATGGATTCATAACCATACTGTTTGATGGTTGTTACAGCATGTACTGTGGAGTAGTCGAATTCGACACCCTGACCGATACGGATAGGGCCGGAACCCAGTACGATGATTTTCTTTTTGTCGCTCAGGCGGGATTCGTTGCCTTCTTCGTATGTGGAGTAGAAGTAAGGGATGTAGCCGCCGCAGCCGCTTGTTTCGATCATTTTGTAAACGGGGAACATTTTCTGTTCTTTTCTCAGGTTGAATACTTCAACTTCTTTCCAGTTCCACAGTTTTGCGATGAATTTATCGGAGAAGCCCATTTTCTTCGCTTTTGCCAGAATTTCTACGTTGCCAACGTTTTCAGCCAGAACTGTTTCGTAGTCAACGATATTTTTCATTACTTCCAGGAAGTATTTTGTGATCTTAGTTGCTTCGAAGATGTCATCCAGAGATACACCGTTGCGGATCAGCTGTGCGATGGCATAGATTCTGTCATCGGGGCTCTTAGCGATGTAGTCCAGCAGTTCTTCGTTAGGTGTGTTGTCAAATTTGTCCATGTAAAGGTGGCAAACACCGATTTCCAGAGAGCGGATAGATTTCAGCAGGCATTCTTCGATGGTTCTGCCGATACCCATAACTTCGCCAGTTGCTTTCATCTGTGTACCCAGTGTGT
>CATZIM010000322.1 GCA_958420075.1 uncultured Clostridia bacterium
GAAGCAAAGGGATTGTTTCTTGTATGAAAAAAAGTTCCGCCTGCTTTTGAAAAGCAGACGGAACTTTTTTATGTGCCTGAAATGATGAGTTGATTGATCAGAATTTTTCCATTTCATCCAGCAGGCTTTCGAAAACAGCCATGGCATTTTCCACAGCGTCTTTCTTGGACATATCTACCCCTGCGCCTTTCAGCAGGTCGATGGAATATTCGCTGTCGCCTTTGGAAAGGAAGTCCAGATATGCGTCCACAGCAGGCTGGCCTTCAGAAAGGATTTTTCTGGAAAGGGCAATGGCTGCGCTGTAGCCTGTTGCATACTGATATACATAGAAAGCGTTATAGAAATGGGGGATTCTTGCCCATTCAATGTCGATTTCTTCGTCAATGACAATGTCGTCACCGAAATACAGTCTGTTCAGGTCATGGTAAATTTTGTTCATGCCTTCCCATGTCAAAGGCTCCCCTTTTTCTGCCATTTCGTGAGTAATCTTTTCAAATTCTGCGAACATAGTCTGGCGGAACAGAGTGCCGCGGAACTGTTCCAGGAAGTAGTTCACCAGATATTTCCGCATGTTTTTGTCCTCTGTTGTTTTCAGCAGATATTCCATGAGGAGGGCTTCGTTGCAGGTGGAAGCCACTTCTGCCACGAAGATTTTATGTCCGCTGTAAAGATAGGGCTGTTTTTCCCATGTGAAATAGCTGTGAAGGGCATGACCCATTTCGTGTGCCAGTGTGAACATGCTGTTGACGGTGTCGTTGTGGTTCAGAAGCACGTAGGGGTGTACGCCGTAGCTGCCCCAGGAATAAGCGCCGCTGCGTTTGCCTTCGTTTTCGTAAACGTCGATCCAGCCGGCGTTCATGCCATAGTGGAGGGCATCGGTGTATTCTTTGCCCATGACAGAGAGGGCTTTTTCTACAGTTTCTTTTGCTTCTTCGAAAGTGATTTTTACATCCACATCATCCACCAAGGGTGCATACAGGTCATACATGTGAACTTCATCCAGTCCCAGCAGTTTTTTTCTGAGGGCCACATAGCGATGCATCAGATGCAGGTTGGCATGCACTGTTTCGATGAGGTTATCATAAACAGACAGAGGGATATTGTCATCATACAATGCCATGGCTCTGGCAGAGTCGTACTTTCTGGCGGAAGCGAAGAACACGTCGCTCTTAACGGAAGCAGCATATGTTGCCGCCAATGTGTTTTTCTGTTTCAGATAAGAAGCATACAATGTCTGGAAGGCTTCTTTGCGGACACGGCGGTCACTGCTTTCCAAAAATGTCACATATCTGCCTTTGGTCAGAGGTACTTTGTCCCCATCAGCGTCGGTAATGTCCCCAAAACGCATATCTGCGTCATTGAGCATGGTGAAGATGTTCTGGGGTGCGCCGCCCAGTTCCGCTGTTTTTGCCAGCAGGCTTTCTTCAGCAGGAGAAAGGGTGTGGGCTTTCTGACGCAGGAGATTATCAAAGAAATGGTCGTACAGGTGGAAATCTTCCGCCCGTTCCATACGGAAATCCGCCAGCACATCTTCCGGCAGGGAAAGAATTTCCGGTGTCAGGAAGGAAATGGCGTCGGAATAACGGATCAGCAGCATTTCCGCTCTGGAAGCCATACCCTGATAGAAGGCGTTGGCGCTGTCCTCATGCATGCGCATGTTGGCGTAGGTATAAACCTGATCCAGAATCAGGGACAGTTCCTGATTTTTTTCCAGGCATGCCAAAAGTGTGGCTGCGCTTTCACCCAGATGACCGCTGTAGGCAGCCAGTTCTGGAATTTCTTCCATCAACATGGTATAAGCTTCTTCCCAGAGGGAATCATTTTCATAATAGTCTTCGATGTGCCATTTATCTGCGGCGGCAACATCACACCGCTTCGGTAAGGTATGTTTCAAATGGAATCATCCTTTCTATATTGTTGGATTTGTCAGACGGGAAACGTCCCTTTTGTGGGATTTCACAGGGGCAGCCCCCTTTTTTGTGTGAAATCTTTTTTTAGTATACCACTTTTGGCTAAGGATAAAAAGGAGTTATAGGCATATGACGACAAAACAGGAAAATCTATACAAAATATGAATGTATTGGTGAATATTTTCTTGCTGAATGTTAGAATTCATAGTATGATGATAATGAGGTGAGGTAGCATGAAAGATTGCTTGAAAGTATTACTTGTGGCCTCTGAGGCTGCGCCCTTTATCAAAAGCGGCGGTCTGGGCGATGTGGCTGGTTCTTTGCCCAAAGCACTGCGGGCACAGGGTGTCGATGTGCGGGTAGTCATTCCCCGTTACATGACAGTTAAGGATAAAGAAATGTATGGTGTGGAATATCTGGGTGAATTCCCGGTTCATCTGCTGTGGCGGACACAGCAGGCGAAAATTCTGGTGAAGCCCGGAGAAATTCCCGTTTATTTTATAGAAAATAATTTTTATTTCGGTCGCGGCGGTTTATACGGCTATGGCGATGACAACGAACGTTTTGCTTTCTTTGGCAAAGCGGTCATGGATATGATGGCAATGCTGGATTTCTATCCCGATGTGATCCACTGCAATGACTGGCAGACTGGTCCTGTCTGCATGTATCTGAAGGAAATCTATCGGAAGATGATCTATTATTCCCGCATTAAAACATTGTTTACCATCCACAATTTGCAGTATCAGGGGAATTTTGACAAGAGCACCATGGAACTTCTGGGTGTGCCCTATTACTGTTATGAAAACGGTAATGTGGAATTTTACGGCAATGTCAGCTACATGAAA
>CATZIM010000323.1 GCA_958420075.1 uncultured Clostridia bacterium
GGACAGAGCCTTTCCGGGAAGTGAATTTCAACCGTACCACAAACAAGTATGAAATGCTGCCGGTACCCGGCTACTGCAATATTTATGTGGAAATTGAAGGCAGCGGCACAGAAACCGATCAGGACATTACCGTAGAAGGCAATGTGGTAAAGGTCGGCAAGGAACAGAATGTGAAAGGCAAAGGATACGCCTTCAAGGGTTATATTGTAGAAGTAAGGGACGGTGAGTAATGTGGCAAAAAGACGACCCAATATCATAGATTTGCTGATTCTGGTGGTTGTGGTGGCGCTGGTTGCTGTAGGGGTATACAAATTCGGCGTTGTCAACCAGAAGGAATCTGCCGGCGTAACAGCAGAGGCATCCAAAGTGACTTATACAGCATTTATCGACGATGTGCGTATGGCGACAGTCAATGCCCTTCATGTAGGGGATAACATGTACGACGCAAAAACAAATACTTACATTGGTACCATTACCGATGTGCAGTATGCGCCAAAGATGAAAAACGTCATTGATAACAGCGGCAACACCATTCTGGTGGAATATCCCGAATATTACGGGGTTACATTGACGTTGGAAGGCAATATCATTGAAAAGGAAGACGGCTACTTCGCAGAAGGCACTGTGGAACTGAAAGCCAATTCCGAAATGGAAGTTTATACGAAATATGCGCAACCCAAGATGAAAGTAACTTCGATTGATATTTGACAGGTGGGACGAATATGAAATATAAAGTATTGATGACGCTGATGGGATTGGATATCGGCGGTGCGGAAACTCATGTAGTGGAACTTTCCAAAGAACTGAAAAAACAGGGCTATGACATCATCGTTGCATCTAACGGCGGTGTTTATGAACAGGAGTTGGCGGAAGCGGGGATCCGTCATTACAAAGTGCCCATGAATCAGCGCAATGTAATGAAAATGCTGAAATCTTACATGCTGCTGAAAAAGATCATCCGCAAGGAAAAACCGGACATTGTCCATTCTCATGCCAGAATCCCCGGCTTTATCTGCGGCATGCTGAAAAAGAAACTGAAATTTACATTTGTCACCTCTGCACACTGGGTATTTTACACAGGGATGGGGCTGAAATATCTGACCAACTGGGGACAGAAAGTCGTTGCGGTCAGTGAGGACATCAAGCAGTATTTGATGGACAACTATCATGTGCGCAGCGAAAATATTTTTGTAACCATCAACGGTATTGACACAGATAAGTTTTCTCCCGAAACGGACAGCACCAAAGTCCGTCAGGAATTCCATCTGACAGGGGAAGAACCCACACTGGTTTATGTCAGCCGTATGGATGAAAGCCGTGCCATGGTGGCAAGACAGCTCATTGAGATTACACCGAAGCTGGCAGAAAAGATTCCCGGTCTGCGCATCATCATCGTAGGCGGCGGCGATGTCTTTGACGAACTGCTGGAAAAGAGCAAGGGTGTCAACAAAAAGCTGGGCAGAGAATGCATCACCATGACTGGTGCAAGAACAGACATCAACGAACTGGTTTCTGTGGCAGATGTATTCGTCGGTGTCAGCCGTGCGGCGCTGGAAGCTATGGCTGCCGGAAAAACCGTTATCGTTGCCGGAAATGAAGGCTACATTGGTCTGTTTGGTGAAGATAAACTGGCTATGGCACAGGAAAACAACTTCTGCTGTCGTGGATGTGAAATGTCCGAAGAAGACAAGCTCTACAGAGATACGGTATACGCTTTCTGCAACATGACACCGGAAGAAAGAGAAAAAGCCGGCGCTTACGGCAGAGAAGTGATTTTCCGTTATTACTCCGTGACAAGAATGGCGCAGGACAGCGTAAAAGCTTATGACGCTGCTTGGAAGGAAAGTCATGAAAAACAGTACCATGTGGTTATGAGCGGCTATTACGGCTTCAATAACACAGGTGACGAAGCCATCATGCTTTCCATGCACAAAAACATTCAGGAACTGGGGGACAATTACCACATTACCGTACTGTCCAACAAACCAGTGGAAACAAGAGAAAAATACGGCATCGAAGCCGTTTATCGTTTTGGCGTGCGGGATGTGCTCCGTGCCATCCATCACAGTGACGCCCTCCTCAGCGGCGGCGGTTCCCTGCTGCAGGACAGCACCAGTACACGTTCTTTGATGTACTACCTTTCCATTACAGCGGCAGCGAAATTCATGCGGAAAAAAGTCATGCTTTATGCCAACGGCATTGGCCCTGTTTCCGGCAAGCGCAACCGCAGACTGGTAAAACAGGTGGTGAATAAGGCTGACCTCATTACACTAAGAGAAGAAAATTCCTATGAGGAATTGCTGAGCATGGGTGTGAACCCTAAGAAATGCTTTGTGACCGCAGACCCTGTATTCACTATGGACGGCATTGCAAAAGAAGACGCATATCGTCTGCTGGATAAGGAAGGTATCCCGCAGGATAAACCTTTGGTGGTGGTTTCTGTACGGAACTGGCGGGATATGGATAAATTCATTTCCCGTTTCGCAAAACTCTGCGACACCATTGTGGAAAAATATAACCGGAATATCGTCTTTTTGGCAATGCAGATGCCAAACGATATTACCATCAGCGAGAAAGTCCAGAAGAAAATGGAACAGCCTGCTTATATCCTGCGGGGCAGCTACACCCCCAGCGAAGTTATGGGCATCATTTCCACAGCGGACTTTATCCTGAGCATGCGTCTGCATACACTGATTTTTGCAGCAAGACAGCATGTGCCTCTGGTGG
>CATZIM010000324.1 GCA_958420075.1 uncultured Clostridia bacterium
TGATATTTATATTGAAAGAGATCTGAAAAACGGTGTTATCACAGAAAAAGAAGCACAGGAATTGATCGACCAGTTCATCATCAAATTAAGACTGGTACGTCACCTGAGAACACCTGAATATAATGAACTGTTCGGCGGCGATCCCACATGGGTGACAGAAGCCATTGGCGGTGTCAGCATCAATGGCAGACCTTTGGTTACAAAAAATTCCTTCCGTTATCTGCATACCCTGACCAATTTGGGAACAGCACCGGAACCCAATATGACAGTGCTGTGGAGCAGAGATCTGCCTGAAGAATTCAAGAAATACTGCGCGAAAATGAGCATTCTGACTGATTCTATTCAGTATGAAAACGATGATGTGATGCGTCCTCTTTACGGCGATGATTATGCCATCTCCTGCTGTGTATCTGCTATGCGTGTAGGCAAACAGATGCAGTTCTTCGGCGCAAGAGCAAATCTGGCAAAATCCCTGCTGATGGCATTGAACGCGGGTGTGGATGAACTGCAGAAAGTGCCTGTGGTTCCCGGAATTGAACCATTGAAAAATGAAGTTTTAGATTTTGACGAAGTTTGGGACCGTTATAAAAAGGTGCTGGACTATGTGGCAGAACTTTATGTGGATACCATTAATATCATCCACTACATGCACGATAAATACGCTTATGAAGCAAGCCAGATGGCACTTCATGACGGCAATGTGGAACGGCTGACCGCCTTTGGCATGGCAGGGATCTCTGTTGTAGCGGATTCTCTTTCTGCCATCAAGTTTGCGAAGGTAACACCCGTACGTGATGAAAACGGTGTAACTGTAGATTTTAACGTAGAAGGGGATTTCCCGAAATACGGCAATGATGACGACCGTGTGGATGAACTGGCAGTGGAAGTGGCAACATATTTCTCCAACGCATTGAAGAAACATCCCATTTATCGCAATGCAAAACATACATTGTCTGCTCTGACTATCACCAGCAATGTGATGTATGGCAAAAAGACAGGCACTACACCTGACGGCAGAAAACATGGAGAACCTTTGGCACCTGGTGCAAACCCTATGCATGGCAGGGACGAAAATGGTGCATTGGCTTCTTTGAATTCTGTTGCGAAAATTCCTTACAGAAATGTATGCCAGGACGGCGTTTCCAATACGTTCTCTATCGTTCCTGATGCGTTGGGAAAAGATGAAACACAGCGCATTGATAACCTGATCCATATTCTGGATGGATATTTCTATCAGGGAGCACATCACTTGAATGTCAATGTAATGAATAGAGAAATCCTTTTGGATGCCATGGAACATCCTGAAAAATATCCAACACTGACCATTCGTGTTTCTGGTTATGCAGTAAACTTCAATCGCCTGTCCAAAGATCAGCAGAGAGAAGTGATCATGCGTACATTCCATGAAGCAGTATAATAGGAAGATATAGAATTCATTCATGATAAAAAGCCAAACTCTTTTATAAAAGAGTTTGGCTTTTGTACGTATTTTTGTGCATACATGTGAAAATATTGTAAAAAAATCTTACATTAATTTACATTTATAGCAAGAAGTGGTAGTATATAGCGATGTTGGCTAGAGGTGTTTTCTATTTATATAGAAAAAAGCGCATGAACTGTCGTTCGTCAACTTGAAACAGATCAGAACAATGATGTTTCGGTAAAAAGGCTATTACTCATAACCAGTATGGAAAATCAGGTTGTATTGTCTGTAAGTCATTCTTTGGTAAGAATAGAAAAGAGAATAAACGGGTTAAAAAAGAAAATACAAATGAAAAAATCAGTCCTCTTGTGAGTTATCCAGCCGCTGACGGCAAAGGGTAATGCATGTGGTTAACCATTGGCAGCTTGTTTCCTCTCTGGCAACTGCACCCCCCAGGACCAAGTAATCACTAAAATATGGTTCTTCCGTAGGCGGAATTGCATCGAACTTCTGTATGATCCGTTTTAGTTTCTGTAATTTTGCCTGATGCAGAGATAATTGGTGTTCCAATAATTCAATACGTTTTTCCGGTGGCAGACAACTGGAAAAGTATAATTGCAGCCGAAATTCATCTTTGGTATTTGGCTGTAATGGCAGTTTTTTGGATTCCCAATGTAAAAAGTCATTTCGACCTTCCTCTGTGATGGAATATACCTTCTTTTCCAATACAGTGCCGGAGATAGCAACTTCATATTTCACCAGGCCTTTTTGCGTTAGTGATTTTAACTCCGGATAGATTTGACTGTGTTTTGCGCGCCAAGATCCCAGAAGGCTGTGTTCAATTGCTTTTGTCAATTCGTAGCCTGTCATTTCTTGTCGATTTAACAACCCTAGGATGGCATATTTTAACGTCCCCATATATTTCACTCCTTAATGTATTACTATGCCATGAAAACTAGCTGTATTATATCACAAACAAAAGAACATTACCAGAATTACATGTAAAAAAAAACATGGAATTTTAAACATGTAAATATTGACATGTTGCAAATGGAGTGATAATATGAGTGCGTGTTTAAAGAGTATCATCTATACACGGAAACACCCTGGAATTTGAAGTGAAAAAGGAGTGTGATGTGGTTGGAAGAAGATTGTGATCGAAAAATCCAAAATGGGATACTGGATTTGCTAAAAAATGAAGTCTGGTGTTCCAAAATGCTTGAGGGGATACAGATGTGTTTGCCTCATAACGGTGATATGAAATCATAGAATGAAATTTTTGTAAACTCTCTTATGGGAAGA
>CATZIM010000325.1 GCA_958420075.1 uncultured Clostridia bacterium
TTCTGTCACAGATCCCCAAAAGTTCCGGCATTTCGGAAGAAACCACAATAACGCCTTTATCTTCCTGCGCCAGATCAATGATCAGCTGATAGATTTCGTATTTCGCACCTACGTCGATACCGCGGGTGGGCTCGTCCAGAAGCAGTACTTCCGGTTTTGTCAGAAGCCATCTGCCCAAAATTACCTTCTGCTGGTTACCACCGGAAAGTGTACGGATATGGGTTTTCTGGCTAGGGGTTTTTACATGCATACTGTCAATAACCCACTTGGTGTCTTCTTTCATTTTCGCGTTGGAAAGCAAAAGACCTTTCCGATAATTCTTGATATTGGCAATAACGGAATTGAACTGAATGCTCATGCCGCCAAAAATACCTGTGGCACGACGTTCTTCTGTCAGCAGTGCAAAGCCGTTTTTGATGGCTGTCTTTGCATCTTTGTTCTCCACTTTTTTGCCATGCATATACATTTCACCGCTCTGATGATGAGCAATACCGAAAATGGTTTCCAAAAGTTCTGTTCTTCTGCTGCCCACCAGACCTGCAACGCCGAGGATTTCGCCTTTACGCAGCTGGAAACTTACATCCATACAGGTCGGCATATATTTCCCTGTCAGATTTTTTACATCCAGCAGAACTTCGCCGGGTTTGTTTGTTTTTGGCGGGAAACGATCTGTCAGGTCACGACCTACCATGAGCTGAATGATTTTATCTGTTGTCAGATCTTTTGCGTTTTCTGTTGCGATCCACTTACCGTCACGCATGATGGTAACTTCGTCGGAAATCTGCAAAATTTCTTCCATCTTATGGCTGATGTAAACCATTGCTACGCCTCTGTCACGCAGTTTATTGATGATGCGGAACAGGTGCTCTACTTCTTCATGGGTCAAAGAGGACGTAGGTTCGTCCAATACAAGAATTTTCGCATTATATGATACGGCCTTGGCGATTTCTACCATCTGTCTCTGGGATACGCTCAATTTGCCGATGATTGTCTTAGGGTTAACGGGGATTTCCAGTTCCTCAAATACTTTCTGTGTTTCCTGATACATTTTTTTATGGCTGACCAATCCACCCTGTTTGGGGAAACGACCCAGCCAGATATTTTCCATAACGCTGCGCTTCAATACCTGATTCAGTTCCTGGTGTACCATTGCTACACCATTGTCCAGCGCATTTTTAGGTCCGGAAAACGCTGTTTCCTGACCATCGATGACAATTCTGCCACCATCCTGTTTATAAATACCGAAAAGACATTTCATCAATGTTGATTTCCCTGCGCCGTTTTCGCCCATCAGCGCATGTACAGTACCGGGACGCAGTTTGAGCATTGCGTGATCCAGAGCTTTTACCCCAGGGAACTGCTTTTCGATATCTGTCATTTCCAGTACATATTTTTCTTGGCTCACTGCCTTCACCACACTTCCTAATCCTCTGTTGTGCCAACTTCTCTTTGTTAAAACTTCCCCAACGACAGCTTTTTCTCAAAAAATAAGCTGCTGTGCTTCCAAATGTTTCTCAGTCACGGACTTTCTTTTCTTATAAGAACGCACAGTGAGGAAAAACCCCACTGTGCGAACCAATTGTTCCTATCTATTACTGAAAATCAGAGATTATTCTCCTGTGTAAGGAGCGTAAGGGATACGAACTGCAATACCTGTGTCATCGTAGGTATATTCTGTGCCATCCAGGAATTCAGCACCGTTTGCTGCGTTCAGAGCTGCAGCAGCGATTGCTTTACCCATTGCGTCACCATCCTGCAGAACAGTTGCGCTCATCTGGCCTTTTGCGATTGCGTCTTTTGCAGCGTCTGTAGCGTCAACACCGATTACAGGGATGAAAGGAGCGCCTTCAGCACCTGTGTTGTAGCCAATGTTGGACAGAGCAGCTACACAACCGATAGCCATACCATCGTTGTTTGCGATAACCAGTTCGATTTTGCCTTCGTTAGCAGCCAGCATAGCTTCCATTGCTTTCTGAGCTGTTTCTGTATCCCAGTTACATACCTGTGTTTCGCCAACCTGTTCCATTGTCAGACCGTTAGCAGTTGCCTGTTCTACACTGTACTGTGTACGAGCGATTGCTTCGGGGTTATCAGGTTCGCCCTGGAACATTACATACTGTACTTTGCCGTCGCCGTTCAGGTCATATTCAGGATGTGCATCCCACAGTTCTTTGATGATGTCACCCTGCATTTTGCCGGCGTCAATTGCGTTTGTACCGATAAAGCATGCTTTATCATAGGATTTGATTACTTCTGTATCGGGTTCTCTGTTGAAGAAGATAGTAGGAATACCTGCTGCGGATGCTTTTTCTACAACGCCGCTTGCAGCTTTCGCGTCAACCATGTTTACGCACAGTACGTCAACGCCTTTGGAAATCATAACGTCCAGCTGGTCGTTCTGTGTAGCCTGGTCGCCTTTACCGTCCTGCATTTCAACATTTGCTTTGCCTTCCAAAGCTGCCTGCAGGGAATTTCTTACGGTAGAGATGTATGTATCGTCGTATTTGTAGATCAATACACCGACTGTAGGCAGGTCGCCGCTTGCTGCGTCGCCTTCTGTTGCAGCATCACTGGAGCCACCGCCGCAGGCTGCAAGGCCCAACACCATCACGGATGCCATCAGCATCGCCAAAAATTTCTTTTTCATTGTATAAACCCTCCTTTAGATTTTGTCCAGTCCAAGACCGAAACACATGTCACACAACAATCTCCCTGTTGTTAA
>CATZIM010000326.1 GCA_958420075.1 uncultured Clostridia bacterium
TTGGCATAGAGGCGTTCCAGCTCCTCAATGGCCTGCTGGGCTTTTTCATTGCCGCACAATGCTTTTGCCTTTGGCAAAATTGCCGCCAGACTGCCATGGAGCGATGCCAATGTCTGCAAACGGCTTGTGAGTTCCTCGGAAACGCCGTTTTCCTTGCAGATCTTTGCAATGCCATGGGCATTTTTTTCTCCGATGCAGACCAGAATTTTCTCTTGCTGGGAAGGCGGAAGGGCTGTTTCTTCCAATAATCCCTGCACAAAGCCCATATGAGAAAGATTCAATACACTCCGGCTGGAAATGCTGTCCAGACTTTTCTTTGCCAGAAGCACCACTTCGCTGACAGCGTAATCGTCCACTTCGCCGATGTATTCCAGTCCCACCTGCATAATTTCCTTATATTCTCCATCGTCTTTTCTGGCACGGTATACATTTTCGTTGTAATATACCCTCTCCGGGCAGTCATAACTGCCTTTGGTATGCTTTACAATGGATAATGTCACATCAGGTTTCAAAGCCAGCAAATGACCCTGCAACCCTTGAAAAGTGATAATATTTTTCGTTGTCAAAAAACTTCTGTTTTCTGCATAAAAATCATATTCTTCAAACTTGCTCATTTTGAATTTGCGATAGCCGTACTGTTCAAAGAGCGCCCGCAGACGAAACACCGTCTGTTCTTCTTTTTTCAATAATCCATCCCAATCGGTCATAAGGCACCTCCCACATGCTTTTCTTCATATTAAGCCAGTTTAGCACTTTAGTCAAGTAGATTATTAAAGTTTGGTATGTATATACAAATTGCTAAGTTTTTATTCAGATATTTATACAAATTGTATAAAATTCCGTACAATTGATTCCAGACAATAAAAAAACCGGAATCCAACAAATCCGTTGGTTCCGGTTTTTACTTTCTGATATCTTTATTGTTTTGTTTCTACACAAACAACCTTCACATCAATCTTTGTTTCCGCTGTGCTTTCGGTGACTTCTGTGTCAGGCAGTGTACCAATTTCGGATAATTCATCCAAAAATGTCTGTTTCTGATTTTCTTTCATGGTCACTGTAATGGATGATTCTGTTGCTTCTTTTTCTGCCAATTCCATTTCTGTAATGATAGTACGAATGTCATCCATAGCTTTCTGAACATCATTTACCTGCAGGGAAACCTGCTCCGGCATCTGCATATCACTGGCACGTACAACAACTGGCTGACTGGATTCTGCTGTTCCAGCGCCTGCTGCTGCGTCATCTGACATAGTATTCATGGAATATACCCCCGCCAAAGGCTGATCTGCCGCCTCTGCCTGTGGTTGATTTGCTGTGGATTCTGGCGCGGCTGTTTCTTCCTGTACGTTCTGCACAGGTGCTTTCTGCCCGCTGTCTGCTGGTTGTGTCGTTTCTGTAGTGGTTGTTGTTTTTGGTGTCGTCTTAGAGATTTTGGGCTGAGCCGTTTCCTGTTTCGGTTCTGCAGATACAGCTCCTGTAGTTTCACTCACTGTTGTATCCTGCAATGTTTCCGTTGTTTCATCAGCCGTACTGTTGTCTGCTGTAGTTGTTTCTTCTGTTCCGTACCCGGATGCCTCCGGTGTATTTTTTGCCTCCTGAATGATGGCTTCCTGCGGTGCCCGCAGCTGCTGAATGCCCTGGATTCCGCCTGCTGCTGCCACCAGCACTACTGCTGCGGCAACCAGACCGAAGTTTTTCCAGTTTTTCCGACGTTTCTGAGGGAACGGTACCACCGTACCTGTTTCCTGTTTTTCTGTCTGATCTATAGAAGCATCTGAAACTTTCGCCAAGTTTTCTTTTGCGATTTTTCCCATCAATTCTTCATGATAGCCTTCCGGCAAAGCAGCTTCGGGAAGGGTATGCAGGCTTTCCAGCATTTGTTTGACCATTTTTGCTTCGGCAGCACATTCCGGGCAGCTTTCCAGATGTTTTTCCAGTTCTGCTGCTTCTTTGGCAGTAAGTGTGCCGTCGTAATAATCCCAGAATTTCTCCTGATACTGGCTACATTTCATCATGTCCTTCCCTCCTTTCTGCTCTTTTGACGTAAGTCATTTGATTTTCGTTCCCTGATTTTTAAAATTTCTTCCTTTAATTGTATTCTAGCTCGGGAAATGCGTGATTTCACGGTTCCCAAAGCCGTATCTGTCATTTCTGCGATTTCTTCATAGGAAAAGCCGCGGATATCCCGCAGCACAATGGCTGTTTTATGTTCCGGCGACAAAGTCTCCAATGCCCGAAGGACTTCGCTTTGTCCTTCCTTACGCATCAAGCTTTCCTCCGGCGTTTCACCTGTATCGGCAAACTGTTTTTGATAGCTGCCTTCCGTATCCTCGATCTCCGCCTCCAAGGAATAAGTTTGTTTTCCTTTCCGGCGGCGCATTTCATCAATGCAGGTATTGACAGCAATGCGGTAGATCCAGGTAGAAAAAGCGGATTTTTCATCGAATTTTGTCAGATTCCGATAAACCTTCAAAAAAACTTCCTGAGACAGATCTTTCACATCTTCACCAGGGCCCATCATACGAAGCACGATGTTAAAAACGATTTTTTCATGCTGCAAAAGCAACTGTTCAAATGCCTGCATATCCCCATTTTTCGCGCGGGATACCAATGCGTTGCTTTCTACGGCATCGTTCTTTTTTTCCACATACTCACCCCAATTTCGTGGTTGTTACCTTAAAATATTCTTTCTCCATTGTACCGTGAAAATTCTTTTT
>CATZIM010000327.1 GCA_958420075.1 uncultured Clostridia bacterium
TTGGTCTGGGACTCTGCGGACTGGCTTTTGGGTGGCTGGTATTGCTGTGGGTGCTGGTGTTCCGGCTGTGGAAACAGTTTAAAAGCATTGACAAACGGGCGGGGTATCTGCTGGTGCCCTATTTGCTGTGGCTCACATTCGCCGGGTATCTGAATCTTTCCATCTGTCTTATGGGGTATTGATGGACGGGGAAGGCTATGATACCATGTCCATAAGGAATCAAAAGAAATGAGGCGAGGATATGGCAAAGCTGCGGAAAACACTGGGAAGCCCTACAGAACCGGCAGTGATTTCACTGATGGAAGGCATGGAAGGAAAGTCCAAAGAAACCCTGACAACATGGGCAATGACTTATGTGACGGAAAAGTATCTGCCTTTGGTGGCGGAAAGTCCGCTTTTTTCAGAACTGCTGGAAAAGACAAAAGATGGTATGACTGGAAATTTGCCTTTGAAGGAATGGAAGGCACTTCTTGCGGAGGCGAGAAAAGCAGTAGCGGCGGAAAAAGAACCTGTACGGGAAGCGGCGGCAAGAGCCATTGTCACCGCCTGCGGCACATGGCAGACACCGACCAATGCATTGGGATTCTGTTTTTATGGGGCGGCTGCCATGGCTTATCATCAGGCAGGCACAGCAGAAACCAAAGAAACCTATGATATGCTCGCCACAAAGGAATTGGAACAGATTTTGGTATCTTTGAAACAGGTGAAGGCTGCGCCAGAGGAAAAGGCGGCAAAACTCCAATGGAATTGTTGAGATTGGATTTAGAAATAATAGAAAGAAGCCGGAGAAACTTCCGGCTTTTTTTGTGAGTGAAAATTTTTTGAAATGCTGTAACGTTTTTTGTTTTCCTGCGTGAATTGGGTGAAAGGGGGAGAAAAATATGGACTTTGACCAAGTGTATCGGGCGTTTTTCCGGGATGTGTTGTTCTATGTCTGGGGGCTGTGCGGTGACCGTGTGCTGGCAGAGGAAATCGCTCAGGAAACTTTTTTCAAAGCCCTGAAATCCATTGACCGATTCGACGGGCAGGGAGATATTCGCCCATGGCTCTTTGCCATCAGCAAGAACACCTATTATGACCATTGCCGGAAGCAGAAAAAGATGGAGCCCTTGGAAGCAGAAAAGGAACAGGCGGCGGAACCATTGTTTCTGGAAAAAATGACAGACGCGGAAACAGCTTTTGCAGTACATGGATTTCTCCATGAAATGGACGAGCCATACAAAGAGGTGTTTACCCTGCGGGTATTTGGGGAACTGCCTTTTGAGAAAATCGGGCAGCTTTTCGGCAAAAGCGCAAGTTGGGCAAGGGTGACCTATTACCGGGCAAAACAGAAAGTGACGGCATATATGGAGGAGATGGAACATGAATAAAATCAGCTGTAATATCATTGGAGATTTGCTGCCGTTATACGTGGATGGAGCGGTCAGCGAGGACACAAAAAAACTGGTGGAAGAACATCTGGCAGAATGTGAAGCCTGCAAAAAGGCGGCAGAGGAAATGGGAAAAGAATTGGTACTGCCGGTCCATGAGACGGTGGCGGTGGCGGAAACCAGTTTTTTGCAGAAAATGAAGAAAACGTGGAAAAAAGGGAGAATTCGCACCGCAGTGATTTCTGTTGCAGTAACAGCCGTGGTCATTTTGGGAAGTTATATGGCACTGACTTTCCCACAGTGGGTGATTCCTTATGAGCAGGAGAATTTTTCCGTGGCAGTAGAGGACGGGCAGGTCTGTGTGTATTATACGGGAGAAGGAAAGATTAATTGCTCTTATGGCTATGACGGAGAGGATGAATTTTTCTTATACTTCACACGGAATCCTTGGTCTGCTTATATTGAACCGCTTTTGGAGAATGCGGAGCAGGAGGAGCCGTATCGCTATCAGATAGATTCTGTAGACCGTATCGCGAAAGTTTATTATGGTGAGTTTAGTAAAGGGCTGGATGTACTTTATGGCAAAGAGACGGAAATGGCAGCACAGACGCAGCTAATCTGGATAAGGGATGAAGTGATGCCATAAAGCAGGGAACGATTTTAATTCCCATAGCATGTTTCTCATGAAATCATTGACTGCCAAGAACGGAAATTTTATACTGAAAGCATTCTGACGGGGCAGAAAACGTTTCAATCAGGAGAAACAGGGGGGATATGGGTTGGTATTGAGCCATGAAGAGATGAAAAAGATTTTTGAAAACCTTGGATTCAGGGGATTTGTGCTGGGTCGTTATGACGACAGCATGGAAAAACTGCTTTCTTTTGCCGCGGAAGATAATGCAAAAGGATATGTCATTGATGTTGTTCCGGGAGGACTTCAGCAAGGGGAGAATGAGGGCATTGCCTTGATGGAAAAGCATTACGCAAAGCCGGAGCGGTTCCGAAAGCTTTGTGAAAAATGGACGGAGATCATTCTGCATTTTATGTGCTACTATCCCCTAGAGCGTGTTTTTGTCAGCGGTATGACTTTGCCTGATGACGAAGATTTTTTGGAAAAAACACCGGAGCAGGAAGGGTATCTGTTGGAGTTTCCTTTGGAATCCATTGATGATCTGGATGAATTTGTGGACAGAGTATTCCAAAAGACTTACGGGGAAATGACATTCTGGTTTGCTTCTCTGGATATGGCATTCCATTATTTTCGGGATGATGTATATCTCATTGTTACTTTGAAAAAAATCACAGAAGAAAACAGGGCTGCCCTTGGACTTTTAAAAAAATT
>CATZIM010000328.1 GCA_958420075.1 uncultured Clostridia bacterium
GACATATACAAATGTCTGCTTCATATGCAAAATAAAAAACCAGAACCTTCCTTCGTTCAAAAGGAAAGTCCTGGTTTTGTTCATCATATTATTGATACTTCTCATCTTATTTAGAAGAACTGCCGGAAAGCGGAAAATCGAAATATGTTTCCGGGTAAGGTTCTTCTTTCAAATTATAGTGCCACCATTCGTTTTCATAAAGCACAAATCCGTGACGCGTCATCAGACCACACAAAAGCTGGCGGTTCTCATATTCTTCCTTTGTTACATCCATACAGGTATGGTGGGATTTCACATCCATAAAGTCAAAACATGTTCCCATCTGGAGCATTTCATTGGTTTTCAGGGAATACAGTGTCAAATCCACAGCACTTCCGCGGCTATGGCTTGATTTTGCAGCCACATATCCTTTGGAGAGCAATTCTTCCCGCTTGATATTCGGATAATGGACTTCTTTGGTTCTTCCATCTTCCGGTTCTGCCGCCCATCTTAGAAAACAATTCACAGCACGCTGCGGACGATAAGAGTCCCAGACCAAAAGCCCATATCCCATTTGATTTGCTTCTTTTTGTACCTCTGCAAGGGCATCCGCCATTTCTTTCGCAACGACAATACGATTGACTTCATATCCATCCACAGGCTTCCCTGTGAAATTATCCCATGTTGCATACTTAGCATCCCAACGGATTCCGGGGATGGCTTCATCCAAAAAAACAAATCCTTTTTCCATGATTATTTTCCTTCCTGCAATGCCATTTCGATACAGTGGTCAATGAGTTCAGTGAATGTCATGCCTGTTGCCAGCATCATACGAGGATAACGGCTATAAGATGTGAAACCGGGCATGGTGTTTACTTCGTTCAGAACGATGGTACCATCTTCCTGCAGGAACATATCCACACGGGAAAGGTCTTTGCAGCCCAGAACTTTATACATTGCTTTTGCTGTTTCCTGGATTTCTTTCCGTTTTTCAACAGGCAGGTTTGCGGGAACTGTAAACACAGCATTTTCAGAGCCTTCTTCGGGATGATCTTCCTGATGGATACGGAAAATACCATGAGACAGTGTGATCTGGTCTACTTCCCCTACTTTCAGGTCATCGCCATTGCCCATAACGGCACAGCCAACTTCCATGCCACTGATTGCTTCTTCGATCAGAACTTTTTTATCAAATTCTCTTGCCACATCAACAGCAGCCTGCAGATCTTCGGGTTTGGTTACCTTTGTTACACCAAAGGAAGAACCGGAACGAGCAGGTTTTACAAAAACAGGATAGTTCAAAGCAGATGCATCTGCTTCTTCGCCATCATGCAGAATTTTGAATCCAGGTGCGCGAAATCCATGATTGCTTACTGTCAGGTATGTCATGGATTTATCCATACACAATACAGAAGCAGGAATGCCACAGCCAACATAAGGAATGCCTGTTACTTCCAGCAGACCCTGAATGGTGCCGTCTTCGCCCATTTTGCCATGGATCATAGGGAATACAACATCCAGAGGAACCAATTCATAAGTACCATCTTTCAGTACCAGCATGCCTTTATCCTTTTTATTGCAAGACAACATTACATGCTGTGTTGTTTTTTCATCCCAGTCAGCTGTCGGTTTTTCGCAGAGCTTCCATTCACCGGATCTGGAAATGCCGATATACACGGGATCATATTTTTCTGTGTCGATATATTTCCAGATTTCTTTGGCAGACTTAATGGATACGTCATGTTCTTCAGAACAACCACCAAATAATACTGCAACCTTTTTCTTCATACGATTTGCTCCTTTCAAAACATCATGGATTCATTGTTTACACTAGTTCAATCAAGTAAATTCTATTGGATATCTGTACGATATATGAATCTTCTAAACCCAATCCTGTCGTTTCACCACAATTTGGAAACGCAGATTCCATTTAACCTTAATATTAAGAGTGTATCATAGATGGAAAAAAAGAACAAGATATATGACATTTCTGTCTCTTTCCCCGGACTTTTAATTTTATCATGTTAGGCATAAAAATGCAATGAAAATGCCATTGAATTCTATTTTGCTTTCAAATATATCGTGATGTTATTTTATGTATCTTTTGACCGTGACAGAACAGAAAATATCTCTTTCATGTTTTTCTAGTCCCGTAAAAATACAATAGCTGGAATCCTTTTTATTGAAAAGATTCCAGCTATGATTATTTTCTATTAAGCAGCATCCGAAAACTCTGCTTTCTTTCTGATTTTAATATCCGTATTCTTTTGCAATCTGTTCCAGTTCATCTGCATCTGCATTGCGGATTCTGCTTTCATCCAGTATCATGGCAGGCATGCCAGCCACTGCTCCGGCGTAAACTTCTGACAGTAATTTGCTTCTGAGTTCTTCTGTATCTCTGTCATTTTTCCCCATGATGCATTCTCCTTTCTCATTCATTTCATAAATCTTCATCGTCCCAATCATCTTCCCAGTCCTCGTCGTCATCTTCATCATCAAGGAGTTCCACGCGAGGCGGCGTAAAGTCAAAGAAATAGGATTCATCCGGGAAATTCCACTGGGCAATGGCTTCTGTAGATACCTTTTCCAACATACAGCCGAAGAAATATTCCCCGCCGTCAGAGCTCATGAAATGGGATTTTTCATTATGATATTCCACAGAAATATCCAGATTCAGATCTGCCATACAAATTTTGAAAAGGTATGTAATAAACTCTTCGGG
>CATZIM010000329.1 GCA_958420075.1 uncultured Clostridia bacterium
CGTTGATCTGTCTTGTTTCCATGACTTTTCTCCTCCTTTTCTCCTCTTACAGCGCCCAGAATGTCTGCCCATTGACTTTGGAGCAAACCACTTCCAGCTCCCAGCCCTTTTCTGCTGCCGCCTGTTCCAGTGCTTTCTGGATCACAGGCACGATCAGCACTTCGCTGGCATAATGGGTCACATCTGCCACACAAATGCCTGTTTCCACTGCCTTCTGGGCTTCGTGGAATTTGATGTCCGCTGTCAGATAAGCGTCCGCACCGGCATAATAAGCAGGCAGGATGAATTCCGCGCCGCTGCCTGTGCAAAGTGCTACCTTCTGAATCATTTTATGTGCATCACCTGTCAGGCGAATACTATCCAGACCTAATTTTTCTTTGAGCATTCTGGCAAAGTCCGCAAAAGCCACAGGCGCAGGCAATACACCCATACGTCCAATACCTTCTTTTTTGTATCTCTGTTCCACAGCGTATACGTCATAAGCCACTTCTTCATAGGGATGGGCTGCCTTCATAGCGGCGATGACTTTTGCCGCCAGAGATGCAGGCACCAGAGCTTCCAGACGGACTTCTTCCACCCGTTCCAGCTTGCCCTGTTCACCTAAGAAAGGATTGCTGCCTTCCATGGGCAGGAAGGTACTTTCTCCCGGTGCCCCAAAGGTGCAGCAGGTATAATTGCCGATTTCTCCCGCACCAGCATCACACATGGCTTTCCGTACAGCTTCGGCGTGGGTCACAGGAACGAAAACCGCAATTTTCTTCAAGTCCTCTGCCCATGTTTCTTCTAAGTATGTCAAATCCTGCAAACCAATCAGTTCTGCCAATACGTCATTGGTGCCGCCTTTAGCGATATCCAGATTGGTATGCGCAGAAAATGCAGCAATGTTGTTCTGAATCAAAGAAATGATTTTGCTGCCCACAGAGGTTTCTGTGGTGATGCTGTCAAATTTCTGGAACAGCAGCATAGGGTGATGGGTGATAATCATATCCGCGCCCATTTCCGCCGCTTCTGCGATGACTTCTTTTGTCACATCCAGCGCAACCAGTATTTTCTTCACTTCATGGTTGGGGTCGCCCACTGCCAGACCGGGTTTATCCCAGCTTTCCGCCAATTTTCTGGGGGCAATGCCCTCCATGACTGCCATAATATCTTTTACTTGTACCATGCTTTCGCCTCCTTAATGACTGCCAGTTTTTCCTCGATTTCCGCCAAGCGTTCCGCAGCCTTCGGCGTGCCGCTTTGGCGTAAACCTTCTGCCACTTTTTCATACTGGGCTTCTTCTCTGGTCAGTTCTTCCCACAAAATAGGGTCTTGTTTCTCCAATAATCTGCCGCCGTAAAAAAGAGAAGCAGTTGTTTTTTCCTTCTCCTCACCGGGAACACAGCGGAAAATGTGATAATACTTCCCGTCCTCTTTCACCATGATTTCCTCATCAATGGCAAAACCGAAGTCCCATACCATCTGGCGCACGGCGTCCAAATCATGCTGGGGAGAAAGTATCCATTCTTTCAGGCTTTTTGCCACTTCTTCGCTTTCCTTGAGAATACGGCAGATGAGCATACCGCCCATGCCTGCAATGACAGCGCTTTCCACTTCCCCTGTATGTACGGGCAAAAGTCCGCTGCCCAGACGGGTTTCGATGGCACCTCCTGCACCCATGGCGGCGATGTTTTCCTTTGCTTTTTCCAGAGGGCCTTTATTCAGGTCACAAGCCAGTGCCCGGTCGATTTTCCCCTGTTCATACAGATACAAAGGCACATAGCCGTGGTCGGTGCCGATGTCCGCCATGCTGCGGCGTGTTACCAGTCCTGCCACTGCCTGCAATCGTTTCGAAATATCCATAACCTGTTTCCTTTCTATGCAAAACAGGCGGCAAGCATACCCCTTTTGGGTACGCCTGCCGCCTGCCACTTGTGGTTCTTATTCCAGATAATCTTTCAGTTTTTTGCTGCGGCTGGGATGACGCAGTTTACGCAGGGCTTTTGCCTCGATCTGACGGATTCTTTCTCGTGTGACATTGAATTCTTTGCCCACTTCTTCCAGTGTTCTGGCACGTCCGTCGTCCAGACCAAAGCGCAGGCGCAATACCTTTTCTTCCCTTTCGGTAAGGGTATCCAGCACTTCGATGAGCTGTTCTTTCAGCAGGGTAAACGCAGCCGCTTCCGCAGGGGCGGGAATATCGTCATCGGGGATAAAGTCACCCAGATGGCTGTCTTCTTCTTCGCCGATGGGGGTTTCCAGAGAAACAGGTTCCTGTGCGATCTTCATGATTTCACGAACCTTTTCTTCGGGCATCTGCATTTCCACTGCCAGTTCTTCTGCGGTCGGTTCACGGCCCAGTTCCTGCAGCAGCTGTCTGGAGATACGAATGAGTTTATTGATGGTTTCAACCATGTGTACGGGAATACGGATGGTTCTTGCCTGATCGGCAATGGCTCTGGTGATTGCCTGGCGAATCCACCATGTGGCATAGGTGGAGAATTTATAGCCCTTGTGGTAATCGAATTTTTCCACGGCTTTGATGAGCCCCAGATTGCCTTCCTGAATCAGGTCAAGGAACAGCATCCCACGACCTACATATCTTTTGGCGATGCTGACAACCAGACGCAGGTTGGCTTCTGCCAGTTTCTTTTTGGCAGCTTCGTCGCCTTCTTCCATACGCTGTGCCAGTTCCACTTCTTCCTCTGCGGACAGCAGA
>CATZIM010000330.1 GCA_958420075.1 uncultured Clostridia bacterium
TTGGAAAGATATACAAAAATCGGCGGCGCTCTGTTCATGATTCTGGCACTGGTAATCAATCTGATTGGATAAGAACGAATGAGGGATGCAGAAATGCGTCCCTTTTTTTGTAGAAAGAAAGGAGAAAAGGAGGAACTATGGAGAAAGAACAATTACAGGAAAGAAAAGAACGCATTCTGGAATGTATGAAAAGTCCGGCATATGTGCCTATGAAGCGCAAAGACATGCGTGTGTTGTTGGGTGTGCCGGAAGAAGATCGGACATATTTTGAACAAATCATCGCAGAACTCATTGATGAAGGAAAAATATTTGAAACAAAAAGAGGAAAACTGGCTGTACCGGAAGCACTGCAGATGGCAACGGGAACATTCATCAGTCATGCAAAGGGTTTTGGTTTTGTAACACCGGATGAAGGCGGCGCAGATATTTTTATTCCTGCGTCAGAAACCAATGGCGCTCTGCAGAAGGATCGCGTGTTGTATAAAGTGACTGGTGGCGGCGGTAGTGGCAGAAAAGCGGAAGGAACCATCATCCGTGTGCTGGAAAGAGGCATGACCCGTCTGGTTGGGCTGTATGAGCAGGTGAAAGGCTTCGGTTTTGTCACAGCGGACGACAAAAAGGTAGCAAAAGATATTTTTATTTCCAGAGAAAACAGCATGGGTGCTGTGACAGGACATAAAGTTGTAGTAGAAATCACAGACTACGGCGAAGACAGACGGAATCCAGAAGGGAAGATCATCGAAATTCTGGGACATATCAACGACCCCGGTGTGGATATTCTCTCTGTTATCCGCAGATATGAACTGCCTGTGGAATTCCCTGATGAAGTATATCAGGAAATCGAAAATGTGGAACTGGAAATCAATGAAAAAGAAATGATGGGCAGAGAAGATCTGCGTAATGTACTGACCATCACCATTGACGGGGAGGATTCCAAAGACCTGGACGACGCTGTTTCCCTGACAAAACTGGATAATGGCAATTACGAACTGGGCGTGCATATTGCGGACGTTTCCCATTATGTGCAGGAGAATACTGCTCTGGATAAGGAAGCTTACGAAAGAGGTACCAGCGTGTATCTGGTGGATCGGGTGATTCCCATGCTGCCCCATAAGCTGAGTAACGGCATTTGCTCCCTGAATCCTCACGAAGATCGTCTTGCCCTGAGCTGTATCATGGAAATTGACCACAGAGGGTATGTGGTGAACCATCGGGTAGTCAATTCTGTGATTTATTCCGATTACCGTATGACATATACAGCCGTAAGGGAAATTCTGGAGGACAAAACACCGGAACTTTTGGAAAAATATGCGGAAATCGTTCCCATGCTGGAAGAAATGAACGAACTGAGAGAAATTCTGGTGGCAAAACGGAAAAAACGTGGCTCTGTGAATTTTGACCTGCCGGAATCAAAAATCATTCTGGACGAGCAGGGCAAACCCATTGACATCAAGCCCTATGACCGGAATATTGCCACAAATCTTATTGAGGAATTTATGCTGGTCTGCAATGAAACCGTTGCGGAAAACTTCTTCTGGCAGGAAATTCCCTTTGTATTCCGTTCCCATCAGGAACCGGATGAAGAAAAAACAGAAAAAATGGAACAGTTCATCCGCGGTTTTGGCTACCGTGTGAAGAAAAAAGATGGGGAAATCCATCCCAGAGAAATCCAGCGGGTGCTGGCAGAAGCGGAAGGTAAGCCGGAAGAACGCATCATCACTCGTATGGTGCTGCGCAGCATGATGCAGGCAAGATATACAGCAGACAATCAGGGGCATTTTGGTCTGGCAGCAAAATATTACTGCCATTTTACCTCTCCTATCCGCCGTTATCCTGACTTGGAAATCCACCGCCTTATCAAGCTCACATTGGCAGGTGAAATGAGCGGCAAACGGGAGCAGTCCTATCGGAAGAAAATGCCGGACATTGCCCAGCACTGCTCCAAACGGGAGCGTGTGGCAGAGGATGCCGAACGGGATACAGATGCACTGAAGAAAGTGGAATTCATGCTGGATAAAATCGGTGAAACTTATGAAGGTATCATCTCCGGCGTGACAAATTGGGGCATTTATGTGGAACTGGCAAATACTGTGGAAGGCATGGTTGCTCTGAATCAGCTGGATGATGACTATTATGAATTTGACGACAGAAACATGCAGGTTGTAGGCAAACGAGGCGGAAAGATTTATCGCCTTGGGGATGCTGTGCATGTGACTGTGGCAAAGGTATCCAAGGAATTGGGAACCATTGATTTTGTATTTGCAGAAGAAGCCTTTGAATTTTAAATGATTTTCTGACAAAAGCTGGAATCGAAGGATGATTTCAGCTTTTGTCGGAGATTTTTCCTGTATGGGTAATGCTTCTTTGGCAGATTATATGGAAGAAACGCATTTTGAAATTTGCAAAAGCTGTCATATTTCTTTCGAAATTTGTAACAGAAACGTCATTTGATTTTTCTGGAATCTGTGATATAATCTATCATGCAGAAGAAAACGCACAAAGCAGACAGAACGGAAGTGAGCCAATGGCAAAGGGAAACGGCACTAAGCTGATCGCACAGAATAAAAAAGCATATCATGATTATTTCATCGAAGACGTGTATCAGGCAGGCATTTCTCTCGTTGGCACAGAAGTGAAAAGTCTGCGGGCTGGCAAATGCAGTCTGAAGGAAAGCTTCATCCGTAT
>CATZIM010000331.1 GCA_958420075.1 uncultured Clostridia bacterium
TATCGTAATCGTGGAAAATTACAGATGGAAGCAAAAAAAGTAATAGATGCACCGTTTTCTGGCAGGACCAATTACCTTTTCAGAGAGGAGCGTAGTTTAAGTGAACGAGTATTTCATACAGCTGGGCGCAACGAAAACCGAAAGGACATGGTCAATGATTGCATGGCGGGAATCCGGATAAGTGACAGCAGACCTTTGGATACAGATTGTTTGATATTGTGCAGAAAAAAGGATGAACTTCCCAATGGAAATGGAAAAAGCTTGAATGTGCTGCGAGAATGCATCAGACCTCAAACGGAAATTGTATTTGATTTGACCATTGACAGTACTTTGTATAAAGGAGATGCAGAAACGATACTTCGTGCTATTTTTCAGTTTGGAAAATGTTATACAGAGTGTTTTGGCAGTAAATTCCGCTCTGGAGATGTTCTTGGAAAAGGGATGTTGTATCTGGGCGGTGGCTGTGGCTATGCATCTAAAACAGTGACCTATCCGCTGTTGGGAGAAGCAGGTGTAAAAACCGTCAGTAAGATTTTGCATAAGCACTTTACAAAAAAGCATAAACATGACAAAGATGTGGAACTGGGTGTATCTCCTCATACAATCAAAAAGACTACCTGTAAAGGGAAGAAATATAGCTTTGGCTTGTGTCAGTTGGAAATAGAGCCGTTTTTAGCCGCACCCCATGATATAAGGCTTTGATGCGGTTTATAAGTGGAAAAAACATAAAAATCATAAGAAAAAAACTTTTTAGCCGCAAACCCTTTCTGCAGCCCAATAAAATCAAGGGCTGCAGAGGATAGGGTTATGAATGACAAAACCCCGAAAGGGGACGGAAACTAATGAAAACGATAACATTTAACGTTGTCGTTTTAATCGTTATGAATGACAAAACCCCGAAAGGGGACGGAAACGATGGTTGTACTTGAGGGAGTACCGCCCGCCAACCGAGGTGTTATGAATGACAAAACCCCGAAAGGGGACGGAAACTACATTTTTTAATGCTTTTGTTTTTGGTAGTGTAAGTTATGAATGACAAAACCCCGAAAGGGGACGGAAACCACTTTTTAGAATTGTTTCTTTCTGGTCTTTGGCAGTGTTATGAATGACAAAACCCCGAAAGGGGACGAACTGCTACAACAAAACCAACTACACAACCTCAGAAGAAAGTAGGTGTTATATGAGTTTTCTTTATGTAAATGAACAAGGCGCAGTCATTGGTCTGGAAGGAGGCTATTATGTCGTTAGGCAAAAGGATGGGGTGGAACGAAAGATTCCAAAAGAAACGTTGGAATCGATCACAATCTTTGGTAATGCGCATATGACAGAAGCTTGTACGAAAGCTTGTCTACAGCAGGGTGTTTTGGTTGATTGTTTTTGGGCTGATGGTATTTATTTTGAAATGAAATCTTGTGGATTTTGATATAGAAAGGATGTTAGATATGGGAAAACGTATTTTATTTTCTCCAGTTGGTGGACATGACCCCATCGCCAGCTATCGGGATGGTGCTCTGCTGCATATTTGCAGATGTTACCAGCCTTCAGTAGTGTATTTGTATTTGTCAAAAGAAATGGTGGAAAGAAGCAGATTGGATAACCGCTATGTAGCTGCGTTGGAACTTCTTCAGGATTATTTGGATATACCATTTGAAAAAATTGAGTTGATTGAACGAGAAGATTTGACGGATGTGCAGCTTTTTGATGCTTTTTATGATGACTTTGAAGACATATTAGATCAGATTAAATCTCAATATCCAGATTCGGAAATTCTGGTAAATATTTCTTCCGGTACACCTGCTATGAAAAGCGCCTTGAATCTCATTGCAGCTATGTCAAAGCATAAAATTACAGCATTGCAGGTATCCACACCCTATAAAAAAGAAAACCCTAAGGATGAAGATCCCAGTCAGTATGATCTGGAAACTTTTTGGGAATGCAACGAGGATAATAAAGGAAATTTCGAAAAAAGATGTCATGAATTCCAACAGGTCAACCTTTTAGCGAAATTGAAAAAAGAAATGATTGTCCAGCTGGTGAGAGCTTATGATTATCATGCTGCTTTAGCCCTTGCAAAAGATATGAGGGAATTTTTACCAGAAGATGTATATGCTTTGCTGCAGGCAGCAGAACAACGATTGATGCTGAATCTGAGAGGCGTTGGAACAGCGCTGCAAGGGACAAACTATAAAATATTTCCCATAGAAACGGCTGGTAACAAGCGTGATATTTTTGAGTATATTCTCTATTTACAGCTCCGCCAAAAACAGGGTAATTACGCAGATTTGATTCGAGGAATCACACCGGTTATTTTGAACTTGCTGGAAGAATGCTTAATGACAAATTGTAAGATCGATTTAAAGGATTACTGCGTGGAAAAAAGAAAGGGCAGTGGACAGTTATTCTTGAGCAAAGAAAAATTGGAAAAATCAGAAGAAGGCAGAGAAATTCAGAAAATACTGGAAGCAGAATTTTCTGGTGAGATTCGAGAGGAATTTTATAAATCAGCACAAATCTATCCCATACTCCAGGCGAAAACATCAGATGCTGAATTAAAATCTATTTTGAAGAAACTGCAGTTTATAGAAAGGGAAGTGCGAAATGTTACAGCACATCAAATGGTTTCTGTTACAGAGGAATGGATTCAAAAGATGGTAAAAATGTCA
>CATZIM010000332.1 GCA_958420075.1 uncultured Clostridia bacterium
CCAAAAAGCAGGTATCGCTGCACCGGAGCAGGAAAATATTACATTTACGAATTTTATTCGATGATAAAATCAATCATAAGCAGCGCTTACAATTTTGTTGGCGCTGCTTCTATCTAATATAGCGGGGGATAGCAATGAATACGAAAATGATTTCCAAAATTTGTGTTGATTTTGCCATAACAGTTATATTAGTGTTGCTGATGGCGTTTGAAATGATAGGAAGAAGTATGCATGAATGGCTTGGAGCAGCAATGTTTTTGCTTTTTATGATTCATCATTACTTTAGTTTGTATTGGATAAAAAATATCTCAAAAGGAAAATATACAATGCAAAGAAAAGTACAAAATGTACTTGATTTATTAATTTTTCTTACAGCAATAGGATCTATGATCAGTGGGATCGCTCTTTCTGAAACCGTTTTTTCTTTTGTACCAATTACAGGAGGGACTGAATTTTTCCGAATTATGCACATGCTGTCTGCTTACTGGGGATACGTTTTGATATCTATACATATTGGCTGTCATTTGGCTATTTTTTCTTCTATGGTTAGGAAAATAAATTTCTTTTCATTAGAAAATAAATTTTTGAGAATTTTGGCATTTGTTTCAGCAATATATGGAGCATATGCGTTTTTCAAACGAGGACTTATAAAATATATGTTTTTAAGAACACATTTCGTTATGTTTGATTTTAATGAACCAGTTATATTCTTTTTAACGGATTATGTGATGATATTATGGTTTTTTGCATATACAGGGCACAATATTATGAAAAGAATATATGTTTGATTAGAAAAAGATGATTGATGTTTCAATCAATTTTCAACAGATACAAAGATTTTGAACGTTTATGCAGCACATCTTATGAAGGTGTGCTGTTTTTTTGTTTAAATGCCCTTTGACTGAAATTTGCAGACAAAAAACAAATGCAAGCTAGAAAAATCATTGTTTGTTTAAGTTGGCAGATAGACCTATGGGAGTAAATCAAGAGATATATTACGAAATGATTCATTAAGAGAGTGGTCTTTATTTGCAAATCCAATCACTGCTTGATTGTGATATAATAACAAATAAAAAATATTTTTTTAATTTGGCTATCAGATATTCAACTCAACACAAAGGCTTGTCTGTGTTGTTCTGTTATTCTTCTTGTTTTGGTAAGATATAGCCATCAAATCAAGGAGGTAAGAATTATGAACACAGATAAAATTTATGCAGAACATCTTGCAAATGAGTATGCTCCCAAAGATGATTCCAAGGTGATTGCCCTTCGTAAGCTGGATGCAAGAGCGAAACTGCCGGCAACAGTGTTTACTTATGCTGTTGGAATTTTCAGTGCTTTGATTGCCGGAACTGGTATGTGCCTGTCAATGAACGTAATTGGAGGCGGCAGTATGGTTTCATTTGTGATTGGCGTTATCATTGGAATCATTGGTCTGGCGGGCATGGGAATCAACTATCCCGTTTACAAGAAAATGCTGGCAAAAGGAAAGAAGAAATATGCTTTCGAAATCATGGAATTAGCAAAAGAGATTAGTGAGGAATAAAAAAGGAAAAAGCAAAGATGATTTTTGACAGGCTTATTTATTTGACAAAATGGATTTTATATACGATTTCAGAAGTTTTGTTTGCTGTACTGTTTCATCTTTGCTTCAAAAGGAATGAAAATGTGCTGGCATATCCAAAATTTTTATTATCAGCAAATTCCTTTATCGTTTTTAGCCGCTTTGCCAATAATAGTGAGGCGGCTAAAGCTGTTAAAATGGAGAAGGAAAGATGATGAACGGGATCGCTGGGGTGTACGATATTCTTTATTGTTATTGCGACAGTTCTTGTGATAGGAATTCGTTATTAAAAAGGGGTGGAATTTCATGAAGAAGTCAGAAAGCAAATACTTCAATACTGCTCTTCGAATGGATCAGGCATTTCTGGAGCTGTTGGAAAAGAAAGATATGGAATATATTACAGTAAAAGAAATCTGCGAAGCGGCAGGTGTTAATCGTTCCACCTTCTATCTGCACTATGAAACTATTGGAGATTTGCTGGCAGAAAGTGTGCAATATATGAATGAGCAATTTTTGGAGCAAATGAACTTGTGCAAGGAATTTTCTGTTTCCAAAATCAGAGAATGCGCATTGGAGGAATTATATTTGGTTACACCAGAGTATCTGACGCCATACCTTGAATATATTTCCAGAAATAAGCGATTGTTTCGAACAGCGTTAAAAAATTCGGGTTCTCTTGGTCTGGACAGGACGTATAACCGGATGATGCATTATGTTTTCACCCCGATTTTGGAACGTTTTCAGATTGCGGAAGAAAAGCGGGAATATATACTTACATTTTATATTCACGGTCTTATGGCAATCATTTCAGAATGGCTAAAGAATGATTGCGCAGATTCCATCAGTCAGATCAGTGAAGTTATGGAGCAATGTGTTTTACATAGTCGCGTAAATTCAGAGAAACCTTAACGAAGACAAGAATTTCCTTTTTGAGTTGAGTGCGCTGTTTTTGAAGGTTTTTGGTTTGTTTGGCAGCCATTTAAGGATATTTTCATCAGAAAATAGAGAAAGCTGAAATCTTTATGATATAAAGAATTTCAGCTTTCTTTTTTTTTACAAAGGCTTTATCTGGTATGTTTTTTTCGCAAATCC
>CATZIM010000333.1 GCA_958420075.1 uncultured Clostridia bacterium
ATGTTTTACTTGACTTGAATATTAAATGTACCTGGGCTTTTGATCTCAATGATTCCACCATAAGCGCAGGTCAGTTTGCAGTTTTGATTCAGCGCAGGTTTTCCGCCAACCAAAACTGTGGGAGAACCAGGCATCCATGTTCCGGCTATGACCGGAATACAAGGCATAGGAGTCAATGCGCCCATAGCTGCAGCTGTAGCGGCTGCAACAGTAGGATTTGCCATACTGGAACACATGCCAAAAGGCATAATGTTCACCAACGGAACACAATCAGCAATGCTTGCCATAGGCATGGATGACATGACCCTTGCCGTTGGAAGCACATTCAATACAGAAGGTGCCATACCAAAACTGCATTGCAAAACTGCACCTCCTAGTACACCATACCCCATTTTCAACAACTCCTTTTTTAATCAGATCCATCATTATGCTTTATAACTTGTCCATCGCTCTTAAATAGAAGATAATCTGTTTGCTTTCTGACAGCTATCTCACAGATACCATTTTCATTCGCAGTTCCATGCATCAATGGGTATAACCCTGTTTTGATTTTTTTATGTTCCTTTTTCAATGGCGTTGACAATACACATGTATCATGATCCATATTTTGCACATTGACAATTTCAAAATCATCTGGATTGTCTTTGGTGGATAAAACCATGACAGCACCGTCCAATTGCCATTTTCTATCTAAGTATACCTTTAAGGAGGTTGCTCCTTTTTCGCCCTTTTCTAACAATCGGATTGCAGGTTCCTGTTCCTTTTCAAAAGCGAATATCTTTTCGTCAGGCTCACAGGAAATATGGAGCCAGCAAATATCTGGTACCAGATGATAACCTCTTTTTGGTTCAGCCCAGAGGTTTAATATGGTACCTGCTGTAAATTCAGTGGTGTCAATTTTCATTGTTCCATAAATCCCGCTTTCTACGAGAATGGTGTTGGGTTTTTCATTTCCAACAACAACGAAAAATCCATCCTCTTTTGGAAGTATTTTGGCTTGATTGTCACAGGAAAAGCGGAAATACTCCTTCTTTGCTGCGCGAAAGGTCAGACTATCAAAAATTCTGAATATAAGTTGCACGTAAATAGAAAATTTGTCTTTTGCCATCGTCTTATTCCTCCGCTGTATCCTGCATTTCCACAGTAAACTCTGTTACTCTGCTGATACGTTTTTCCTTTGTGGATTCCAGTTCTACTGGGGTAACGCGGTAGCAAAGAGAAGTTTTATATGGCTTTGTTGTATCATTCCAAAGTTTCATTTTTTCTTCAGTAGTCAAATCCAGCAGCTCAATCCGAATATCTGCTTCTGTTGTATCATTGCCAAAGGATTCACCGCTTACCAAAGAATGATCCGCCAGTATCTGCATCACTCGCCCTAAAATCCGTTGTTCCTGCACAGCTCTGAATTTGATATCGCTGGAAGAATAGGCTGTGATCATATAATACAGGCTCAAGATCAAAGGAGGGAATTTTTGTTCGGAATAGCTGTAATTCACCATGCCGCTTCTCCTCAGATCATGATTTTCTTCAATATCATATAAGTAAATGCCAACAGAAAAATCGCCCTTCTCATCCGGTCCGCAAAGACCAATGCTGTTTTTGTCCGCAATCAGATCCGGAACCATTCCGTCAGAAAGCAGATCTACGATTTTCTGACTGACTTCTGAAATTACTGTGTATCTTCCCATTATGTTCTCCTTCTTGCTGTAATGAATTTGGGATTTTGCTGTTTTATTCAGCAGCTGAGTCTGGTTGAGTATCCTCTTGGGTTTCCTCAGAAACATCCTCAGAAGGTTCTTCCTCCTGAGATGTTTCTTCTTCCGGTTCCTGACTTGGCGTAACAAGAACGCCCTCACGGAATTCGCCTTCTTCTAATACTTGTCCTGTAGCGGAATCATATAAGGTACCAGCACCATGATACTGTCCCAGCAAGAATTCGCCTTTATATTTTACCGCTCCGTTTGTATCGTAAAGTGTGCCGCTGCCGTCATACATACCCAGATGGAAACTGCCTTCATATGCCTTATAGCCAGTATTGGTATCATACAGAATGCCTTCTCCGTCGTATAAGCCACTTACAAAAGCACCTTTATATTCCAATACGCCGCTTTCTGCATGATATTGTTTCCCTTCGCCTTCATAGAAACCATCTTTCCACTCACCATCATAAATCAGCACTTCATTTTCATAAGCTTTTCCGCTGCCATTTTTCAGACCATTTTCAAAATTGCCATCATATACCAGATTTCCTTCTTCATCATAAAGTTTTCCTTCTCCGGTATATTTGCCGTTTTCGTAACCGCCCTCATAATGAATTGTGCCGTCTTCATATCTCAATGTGATATTGCCACTGGTAAAGCCATTGATAATTTCTTCCTGAGACAAGTCGATCATACCGTTTTCATCATAATTGAATGTAATATCCGGGGCAACATTGTCAAATTCCCCTTGATATACGACTTCACCATTTTCATACAGGGTACCAGTTCCGTTGTAGTATCCTTCCGCAAATCCACCTTCGTAGCACTTTTCACCGTCTTTGTATAAGATGCCTGTACCGGAGAAAACACCTTTTGCAAATTCACCGCTATACACCAGAACGCCGTCCATATCATAAAGATCCCCTTTTCCTTCATAGACGCCATTGGCAAATT
>CATZIM010000334.1 GCA_958420075.1 uncultured Clostridia bacterium
GAAAGGTGGTGAAAATGGGTGGACTTTGAAAGTGTATATCAACGATATTTCAAAGATGTTTTTTTGTTTTTACGAAGCATATCCGCCAGTGAGGATTTGGCGGAAGAAATCACACAGGAAACTTTTACAAAAGCACTGAAGGCAATCGACACTTTTGACGGCAGGAAAGATATACGCGCATGGCTGTTTACCATTGCGAGGAATACATACTATACCCATTGTAAACGCCAGAAAATATATGTTGAAGAAGAGATAGAAAAGATGCCTCTTGTCAATCAGACATCTTTTACCAGTAAAATCGTAGATGAGGAGAGTGCGCTGCTTGTTCACCAGTTTCTTCATCAGATGAGAGAGCCATATAAAGAGGTATTTACTTTGCGCGTATTTGGTGAGCTTCCTTTTGAAAAGATTGCTGTATTATTTGGAAAAACACCCAATTGGGCTCGTGTGACATTTTATCGTGCGAAAAAAGAGATTATCGAATATATGGAGGGGATAGAGAATGGAAAAAATCAGTTGTAGTATTGCAAAAGATTTATTGCCGTTATATATAGAAGGAATTCTAAGCGAAGAAACGGCGCAGGTCGTTGAGATGCATTTGCAGACTTGTGAGAGCTGTAAAAAGGATTTTGAAATTATGCGTCAGGAGTTTGTTTTTCCGTCTGCGCCCAAAATTCAGGAAGAAAATGAAAAAATATTAAAAGAACTGAAGCGGCAGTTAAAAATTAAGAGAATACTAACTGGGGTTGTGGCAGTTTTTGTAACCATTGCAGTTATCATATCAGGTTATATGGTATATACAAATGTGGGGGCAGTATATGATTTTTTCACAGAAGACAACATGGTTGTATTACGTGACATTCACACAGGGGATACGTGGGAACCAGTTGAGGTTGATGGAGAGGAATATTTGAACTATGATCGCCTGATCTGCAAAAAGAAGATGGTTGTTCATATTGACAGTGCATCGGCAGTTACTTTTAGAATCAGTGATACAGAAGGGAATATCGTCATAAACGAGCAGACCATTGAGCCGGGAGAGAGTGCTTCCCTAGAAGAACTGAAACGCAATACAGATTATCAAGTGGAAGTAAAAGCAGATGGGGATTTTGTGATGATTCGATTTATATAATTGAATTTGATAAAAAGATGCAAAGGTTCTTCTGTAATCAGATATTGCAGAAGAACCTTTTGTCATTTTGGTTCCTTCCATAATTAAGAATTTTGAAATAGATTCCTATGGGTCTTTATGGTAAGATTGACACAAAAAAGGGCATAGAGAATTAAGGGGGAACGCGGATGAAGCGTATTTTGAAGATTTTTATCATTGGTGTTTGTATCGGCATCGTCGCATTGCTCATACAAAAATTCTTTCATATTGATGAGGATGTTTTCATGCGTGGCTATTACATCGTTGCGATTGTTATTATAATTGGTGCTGTGTTATTTAATATATTGTATAACCGATATTACTTCAATAAGGTAAGAATTCTGTCGGAACAACTGCTTGAGGAGAAACCGCAGGCGTACATTGAAGGAATCCAGACATTGCTGAAAACAGCCAAAGGACGATATTTGCAGAACACTCTGCGCTTAAACCTGACGGCAGGATATATGGAGCAAAAACGGTTTGAGGAAGCCATTCAAATACTGGAAGGTCTGTCCGATAAACAAAGAAAAGGTGCTGTTGTGAATGTGGTTTATTGTATCAACCTTTTCATTTGTTATTTTGAAACCAATCAATATGAAAAAGCAACTGCGTTATATCAGGCGAATGCGCAGCTCCTTCAGAAATTTCGGGGAGGGAAAAGCTATGGCGCCAATATTGCAATCCTTGATATACAGACAGCCATCATGAAAAAAGACTATGAAGAAGCGGAAGATTTACTGGAGAAAGCAAAACAAACATATGATACACCACAATTTCAAAAAGCCTTTCAAGAAATTTCCGCTAAGTTGAATGGAATAAAAAAAGAGACTACATAAATATCAAAAAACTGTTGACACTCATTTATATGTGGAATGTCAGCAGTTTTTTTATTTTAAAAATTTCCAGATGGGAGAAGAATCAAAGTGGAAGGAAGCCTGAAAAGTCCGTTATGTTTGTGCAAATGATGGAAAAATGCATAATAAATATTGATATTTTTCGGAAAGTTTGTGCAAAAAGTTTTGTTAGCACTCTTTACAAGTGAGTGCTAACAATGTATAATAATATCGTATTCAAAAGGAAATAACCTAAATTTTGAATAGATTCTAAATGGAGAAAGGTGGAATGGTTATGAACTTACAAAAATTTACACAGAAATCTCTGGAGGCCATTCAGAACGCCCAATCTATGGCAGTGGAATATGGTAACCCCCAGATGGATCAACAGCATCTGCTGGTTACATTGCTGACGCAGGATGAAGGTTTGATCCCCCAGCTGATGCAGAAAATGAATGTGAATGTAAACGGTTTGCTGCAGGCAGCGGAAAACGAAGTGAAAAAACTGCCTCGTGCAACAGGCGGACAGACATATGTTTCTTCTGACTTGGAAAAAACACTGACAGCAGCAGAAAAGCTGGCAGAAGATCTGACAGATGAATATGTATCTGTAGAACATATTTTCATGGCAATGGTAAACAGCCCTAATGCGGCGCTGAAAGATATTTT
>CATZIM010000335.1 GCA_958420075.1 uncultured Clostridia bacterium
TTTCGGCATGTTGCTGAAGTCCAGTTCGGGGTCAACGCCGTGAGAGAACAGGTTCATTGCCAGTGTGACAATATCAACGTTACCAGTTCTTTCACCGTTGCCGAACAGTGTGCCTTCGATACGGTCACCGCCTGCCAGCAGACCCAGTTCCGCATCGGCTACGGCAGTGCCGCGGTCGTTGTGGGGGTGCAGAGAAAGGATTACGTTTTCTCTGTTGTGCAGGTGTTTGGACATATAAGCAATCTGTGCAGCGTAAACATGTGGCATAGACATGGATACGGTTGCGGGCAGATTGATAATCACTTTCTTTTCAGGAGTAGGTTCCCAGATGTCGATGACAGCGTTGCAGATGGCTTCCGCAAAGTCGATTTCTGTGCCGGTGAAACTTTCCGGAGAATATTCAAACTGGAATTCTGTTTCCGGCATTTTCTTTGCGTATTCGTTCATCAGTTTTGCGCCGCTGACAGCGATGTCGATGATTTCCTGGCGGTCTTTTTTGAAGACCTGTTCCCGCTGTGCCAGAGAAGTGGAATTGTACAGATGTACAATGGCTCTTTTGGCACCTTTCAGAGATTCAAATGTTTTTGCGATGATATGTTCTCTGGATTGTGTCAGTACCTGTACGGTGACATCGTCGGGAATCATATCCTTTTCAATCAGTGTACGCAAAAATTCATACTCTGTTTCAGATGCGGCGGGAAAGCCAACCTCGATTTCCTTGAAGCCAAGGGAAACCAGGAAACGAAAGAACTCTACTTTTTCATTTAGACTCATGGGAACGATTAGGGCTTGATTACCATCTCTTAAATCTACGCTGCACCATGCGGGTGCTTTTTCCAAATGATCTTTGCTGATCCATTCCATTGAGGGTTCAGGCGGCATAAAGTAACCGACCTCATACTTTTCGCAATTCTTCATCATCATAATAATCAAACCTTCTTTCTTCCATGAATTGGAGTCTTTTGTAATTTACGGACGTTCCCGTGTCCGTTTTTGTTTGTCTGTCTGATGGAGGTGGCCGATTGGCCGCAGACAGACAAACAAAAATGTTTCGCAAGCGAACTGCTTTTGAATGATATGCATTGTACTAAAATAAAAACAATTTGTCAAGTGTATTTTTGTAAATACAGTGTGAAAAATTTATTATGCACTTGCGCTAAAAAAAGTTATTGACATTTGTAAAAAGTGTAATATAATGGTGTGTATCAAAAAAAATACAAAAGAGAAATAACGACGAAACAACAAAAGACAAAAGAAAGAGAGGGACTGCCACATGAAAATGACAGGTTCGCAGATCATTATGGAGATTCTGCTGGAACAGGGTGTGGATACAGTTTTTGGGTATCCCGGCGGCGCTGCATTGAATATCTATGACACATTATATCAATACAGCGATCGAATTCGCCACGTGCTGACAGCCCATGAACAGGGAGCAGCACATGCGGCAGACGGTTATGCCAGAGCAACAGGGAAGACCGGCGTTGTTTTTGCCACAAGCGGCCCTGGGGCTACCAATCTGGTAACAGGAATTGCAACAGCTTTTATGGATAGCATTCCCATGGTAGCCATTACATCAAATGTAGCAAACAGCCTGATTGGCAGAGATGCCTTTCAGGAAGTATATATCACAGGCATTACGATGCCCATTACAAAACATAATTTTTTCGTTAATAAAATAGAAGATCTGGCACATGCTGTCAGAGAGGCATTCCGCATTGCTGCAACAGGCAGAAAAGGGCCTGTGCTGGTGGATGTGACAAAAGATGTTTCTGCTGCTCTTTATGAGTTGGAACCGAAAGAGGCAGAACATAAAGTAACAATGCCCACAGCTTCTGATGAGGAAATCCAGAAAATCGCGGATATGATCAATCAGGCGGAACGGCCTGCTATCTACTGCGGCGGCGGTGTTCCTGCTTCAGATGCAGGGCATGAATTACAAGAACTGATCCATAAGGCAGATATTCCCATTGCCTATACTATGATGGCTGTTGGGATTGTCGGTTATAACGATACCCACTCTTTGGGCATGATCGGTATGCATGGCAGTGTCGCTGCCAATAAGGCGGTGGATCAGGCAGATTTGGTATTGGCATTGGGCACACGTTTTTCAGACCGCGTAGCGCTGAATACAGAAAAATTTGCCCATAGAGCCACAAAAGTTCAGGTTGATATTGATGAGAGCGAAATCAACAAGAACGTTATCGTAGATATGAGCGTCATTTCCGACGTGAAATATTTCTTGGAAAAACTGCTGCCTTTGGTTGAGGAGAAAAAACGTACAGCTTGGCTGGAACAGGTAGCAGAATGGAGAAATGCTTCCATTGCGGCACAGTGTCCTGCGGCAAAAATGCATCCCCGTGATATCATTGGTGCCGTTTGTGATATGACTGATAAAGAAACCATCTATGTCACCGATGTTGGTCAGCATCAGATGTGGGCGGCACAGTTCATCAAACACCGCAACACAAAAGCATTTTTGACCAGCGGCGGTCTGGGTACCATGGGCTTTGGCTATGGCGCAGCCATCGGTGCACAGGTTGGATGCCCGGATAAACGGGTAATTCATTTCACAGGTGATGCTTCTTTCCATATGAATCTGAATGAAGCTTGTACCGCAGTCAGTGAAGAACTGCCTATCATCACAG
>CATZIM010000336.1 GCA_958420075.1 uncultured Clostridia bacterium
GGAGCTCTTGGAGAAAAAACTGGCGAGGTATCTGAATGCGAACTGAAAACATTGCAAATGAAAAAAGATATCAGGATTGGCGAACACAGCAACATTACTTATTTTCGCCAGAGAATCGGTTTCCACAACAGGATGAGCAGTTTTCGCTGATAGACGGGTATTCTGTTTGTTCAAAAGCTTATTTCTATCATGGTGATTTTCACTTAAATGGCAGTGAAAATGAACTAATAGACCAAAATGGAAAGATCATTTATACCTGGTGTAATTTGGATGCAGATGGGGAATTCTGCACGATGTTCTGTCACAGCAATGGAAAGCATTATCTTGTTTTTCGAATAGAGCTATATGGATACAGCATTTTGGAGGTAGAGACAAGGACAGAAATGCATTATGTTCCTGCCTGTGTCCACCCAGAAGAAGGAGAATCTGTAGAGGAAGTGTTTATCTGGACGAGTGCAGACTACGATTCCAGAAGTAATTTATTGGCTGTAACTGGCTGTATTTGGGCATGTCCTTATTCCACTATTGTGCTTGACTTTTCTAAACCTCTCCATCCTCGGCTACCAGAGCAATGGATGGATCTACGAAATTATGTTGATCCAAACGATATTCTGTTTGATGATATTGACTTCGTTCGATGGGAGGACTGTGCAATAATTCTCCAATGCAGCTGCATAGAAGATGGAAAATGGAAAGAAGTTCGAGTATCGACAGAACAGCTGCGAGCTGCATTGTAAAAGGCTGGAGGAATGTAAAAATATGGAGAAAAAAGATTTCCCCAAGGGAACAAAACCACGAGAAATATTTGTATATACCTGTGAGAGGATTGCGGAACCATTGATCCCGTTGGGTTACAAATACCGCAAGAGCAAAAACGACATTTATAAAAAGAACGGAATATTTGTATTCTCCTTTGATTTTTCGCCCTCCATCCGCTTTGGCTCCACCACTTTTACTGCCAGCTTCCACGTAAGTTCCCCGGTGATTGCCCAGTGGCGCAGTGAGCAGGAAGGTGAGGAGGAGGCTTATGATGGTATCGTGGGCACCTCCATCGCCAGACTGACCCGCCGATACAATGACTTTCCACGCTACGAGGTTGCCACTCTGATAGAGCGGGAACGCTCTATTCAAGAGATTTCAGGGCAGATCCAAGATTATGCCCTGCCGTTCTTCGCTCGGTTTTCTGGCTTGCCGAAGCTATTGGACGATGTGGAACGGGAGGGGTTCTTTCCCCATTGGAAGGGGTTCGATGTCCCAAAGCGGAATCGGGAGTTCATCGAATGCTTCCGGGAGTATCTCCAAAAACAGCAAGCGAATGGGTTATCCTACTGAGCAATCAATTGGAATCTTTGGAGGTGTATTATGGGACTATTTTTGAAGAAAAGGGTCGAAATGCCGGATAAAATGATTTTGGGAAATACGGAATTTGTATTTGACCGCAGACTCGGTTTTCATGTTGGAGAATGAATCGTATGGGATAGAAAGACCAAAATTCTCCTTGAGTTTCAGAGCACAGAGGGAAATATAGGCGATATCATTTTGGAAAAGGTAAATTGGGTCAATGACCATAAAGATACCATTATCCGAGCATTTTTGGATGAGAACGATGACTGCATAGGTGTCGTGAATGAAATGATCGAAGATGGAACGCTGGAAGCGGATGGGAAGATTTCAGAAGATGAGTTTGTAAAAGCACTATTCGTAAACAATGTAACAGTATTTGTAAATGGAAGTGAAACTGGCTTTTACATCGATTTGGATGCGGAACCCGACTATTTCATGGGACATTTAGTTTGTATCGAGGTCGACTGCAAATATAAAATTGAAGTCGGCGGATTCAACGGATAACACTTCAAACACAAAAGGCAAATTCTGCGGAAGGGGCAACGCCCGCAACGGCATCAGAAAGGAGACAAGTACCTATGTCAACTTGGAGCGGAATTCGGAAGAAACTGGAGAATGACTATCTGTGCCCAGCACTCCGGGATCACATCCAGTATTTTGCCACCAGTTACAGCAAAAGCGCTGATCATGAGGGGCGTGCAGCCATTCGTATGGATGGTGTAGAAGTGCTGCAGAGCAACTACTACACCTATTTTGAGAATGTGTGGATGAAATTTCATCAGTTGCGGTCTACAACCCTGAAAGACTGTGATTCTGCAAAAGAAGCAATTGACCAGGCTCATGTCTATGCGCTGGAGCAGGGAACCTTTGACCAAAAGGTATTCTATGAGGCGTTTGACATTTTTGACAACCAGAGCATTGAGAAAAGCCTTGTCAGCGATAATCCTATCGTCCGTATCTTTGCTATTTTGGATCGTAGGCTGGGAAAGCGACGTCTGCTGGCTTTGGAGGAATCTATAGAGCAAGAATTGGACTGTGTACGAGCCTTCTATGTGATCCGAATGCAGGCTGAAGGGTTGATGGATAAACAATAATGAGCATTACGAAGAACTGCTCTTTGGAGGAGGAATGTGAAACATGAACTTTTCAGATATCGTTCAAGGCGAAAGTGGATTTCTTGTGGAATTGCGCTGCAATAATGTCTTTCATGAACAATTGTTTGAAAAGATAAAAAACTATCTTAATGAGAAAGAAACAGAATGGAAGGAGGCGGGGGCTATCCCTATCTCTGATGCAG
>CATZIM010000337.1 GCA_958420075.1 uncultured Clostridia bacterium
GCCCTGTGCTTCTAAAGCCTCTTCCAGTTGCAGTCCCACAGCCAGATTGAGTTGTTCTTCTGTAATATTTGCACCGCTGGTTCCTGCTGCATATTTTGGCTTTGTTTCTGCAGATAATGGTGAAATAGGTTCACGCTCTCCTTTTCCTATTTCCGAAGTAACACAGTGTCCCGGATCAACGCATATCATTTTTCCTTCCAACGGCTTTTCCTCTTGCAGCGGTTCAGAAATCACTGGTGAAGATTCCGTTCCTGCCACAGCTTCATAACTTTGTTGAAATTTCGTACTACTATCATTGCCGCAGCCTATACAAAGGAATATCGCGCCTATCAATATCAGAAAAAATCTTTTCGACATCAACGCCACCCCATTTGTTTTTCATAAGCAATAATGGTATCGATATTTTTCACCTCATAGTCATTCAGCATGGAAGCATCAAAATTGGAAGCGTTTCTCCCCTCCACAGGGTAATACCAACTCTGAGATTCAAAATACGCACGATAATCGGCATTATTGAATGTGCATCCATAACGTGCATAAATTTCGTTCCGAATGAGGGCTACTTCTTCTTTGCTGAAAGGTGCCAAATCGCTAAATGTAATATAACAGGAGTCCGTTGGCAATAAATATGTGCTGACTTCAAAGCCCGCTTCTTCCTCTATCAAGTCAGAATATCCTCCTGAATAATACCTGCCATCAATATAAATAACCCCAAACTCTTCTGGGACACGAATCGTATGCATCTTCATGGGATCCCGCATTGTACTGTATTGAATTTTGGTGATACCATCTGATGCATTTTTTGTTATGGAAGACACATAAATCTGACCTGGCAGCAAAGTAATACTTTCTGATTCGATACCTGTGCTGTCATGCCATTTTCCATATACAAACGCTCTTAGCACAACTTCGCAATCAATGGCATAAAGCGGATAATCCGCACCATTCTTTGACAAATAGGAATTTTCCTCCTCAAAGTTGGAATACTGACCATTTAGCCATTTTGAATCTTTTACGAATTTTGTTTGTCCAATATCTTCTCCTGTTGCACTATAGCATTCTCCAAACAGTTCTCCCGTTGCACTTTTCCAAAACACTAAAGAGCCAGAATCTACATAATTTCCTGCTTCATCATATTCATCAAAATAGGCAATCCATTTGCCCTCCTCAGTTAAAAAAATCGGAATCAGGCTGTCTCCTTCATAGGTTCGTTTATCAAATGTATAAGTTTCAACATCTGTATTTGTAGCTAAATATGCATAGTATTTTCCGTCCAATGGTAAAATCGTTAATTGCATGCCCACAACTTTTGTTTCTGGCAATTCCGCTTCTTCTTTTAAATTGGAGCCATACCAAGTGCCAACATAATAACTCAGATTATCTGCATACGTTTCTGAATTGTTTGCATTTTCCGTTTCTTCAATCATATTTGTTTCCATTGGCAATTCTTCAGAAGTAATTTTAAAAATTGAAGCTGTGCTTGATACTACAGAAAAGATTACAGTGACTACCATAGGAATCACTACAGAGAGAATCCCCGCTTTCATGGATACGCCATATTTATTCTGATTCTCACTTTGCATCACTTGCTGTAAATGCAGTTGATATTCCCCATTGAAATTTTTACCCAAGCGTATTGCGTTTACAAAATACCATATTTCGAAAACGATACTCAAAATAACTGCAATCACCAATACAGGGATGTTTAAAAGAGCTGTTCCAATCCCAAGGGTCACACAACTGGCTCCAAATAAAACCAAAGGAATCAAAAAATACTTCTTCGCTATGTTGCCACATTTTCGGTAAAAACAAAAAACATATGTTAAAAGAAACGCTGCCCAGTTGAATTTCGGTTTTTCGCCAGCATCTATTTTTCGAAATTCACCTATGTAGTAATCTGCATTTTTTCCAATGACATCTTCCAATCTCGCAGGTTCTTTTTCCGTAAAATCTTCTTGCTGCCATACTTCTGCTGCTGCCATACTTTCCTGTTTTTCTGCTTCATGCTCTTTTTCCGAAATCACTTCTGCAGCAGGAATGGTAGCGGTTTCGCTTTCGAATGAATTATTTGGCTCTTCTATATTTTGCAGCGGAACCTCTGCCCCCTCCTCTTTGGATGACTTCACCTCTGCTATCTCCGTAGCTGCTTTTACGCTCTTGGTTTCTTTTACCGCTTCAAATTCAGCTTCCTGAGAAACATTTTCCTGACTTTCTCCATTTACCGATGCACCGCAATACATACAGAATTTAGAATCAGGAACCAGCGGTTTACCACACTGCATACAAAATAATTTGGTTAAATCACAGCCACATCTTCCGCAAAAACTGGAATCATCCGGCATAACAAAACCACATTTTGGACATCTTATTTCCATCATAACACCCCTTTACCCCATGCGATTCCTCGCAAAATCATAACAACATATAACTGACCTAAAGCAAATCCACATAACGTTCCTGTTATCAAACGGCGTATATTTGTGGATTCCTTGATCTTCATTCTTTGTAAATACCAATCCAAAAACATCAGAAAGCAAAAAAAGCTGATGCAGTTCCAAGACAGCGTATAAAACATGCTGGTAAGAACGCCTGCACTCTGTCCCAACAGAACACCAGT
>CATZIM010000338.1 GCA_958420075.1 uncultured Clostridia bacterium
AGTTGTTTTCCGTGTGGGCAGATTTGCTTCCAGCGCTTCTTCCCCTGCCAGTGCCGCTGCTACAAATTCCTCTGTAGTAGTCTTGCTTGCGGGCACATGGTTGCTGGTATGGTTATAAATACCAACCTTACTGTTGTTGATCATTTCAGATGCATTGCTCCATGTGAACTTCTTCAGCCCGATCTGATTAGTGATATAGTCTGTCACCACAAAGATGGTTGCAGGCACATTATACTTCTGGAAAACGGGATACGCAAGATCATAATTGCTGTAATACCCATCATCCATAGTAATGCACAGATATTTCACTTTCATATCCAAACCAATGTCACCGTCTGTATCTTTTTCCTGTTCCTTTTTGGCAAGGATCTGATCCAGTTCTTCCATAGAAATGATGGTGTATCCCTGTTCTTTGAAGTAACGGATCTGTTCTTCCAGTTCTGACTGCATGGTTGTAATGCCATCACCAAAGCCCATATCCCGTACTGCAAAATGATGATACATCAGCACAGGAATATATTCTGTGGGATCCACCTTGGGCAATGCTTCTGTTTCTTCCACTTTCTGGTCACTTTTCAATACATCCACTGCCGCCTGAAAAGCATCGGGGTTCTTTTCCGCTGCCATGGCAACCTGTGTCATGCCCAAAAGCATAACCATGGTCATAAAAATCGTAAAAATTCGTTTCATAGTTCTATGCCGCTTCTTTCTCTTTATATTTACCTTCTCTTTGTTTCCCCGAAAACAAATTCCCCTGAGATGAAATTATTTATCGTCTACAGCCACAACGCCAGGCAGTTCCTTGCCTTCCAGGAATTCCAGAGATGCGCCGCCGCCTGTGGAGATGTGTGTCATTTTGTCGCCATAACCCAACTGGTTTACAGCTGCTGCGGAGTCACCACCGCCGATGATGGTTGTAGCGTCAATGGAAGCCATAGCCTCTGCAATTGCTTTTGTGCCTTTCGCGAAGTTTTCCATTTCGAATACGCCCATGGGACCATTCCATACAACTGTTTTTGCGCCTTTGATGGCATCTGCAAACAGTTCTCTTGTTTTTTCGCCGATATCCAGACCCATCCAGCCGTCAGGAATTTCGCCTGTAGGAACTGTTTTGTATTCTGTGTCGTTTTTGAATTCTTTTGTGATCACGGTATCAACAGGCAGCAGGAAGTTTACGCCTTTTTCTTTTGCCTTTTCGATCATTTCTCTTGCGTAGTCTACTTTGTCCAGTTCCAGCAGGGATTCGCCAACATGACCGCCCTGTGCCACTGCGAAAGTATAAGCCATACCACCGCCAATAATCAGTGTATCAACTTTTTCCAGCAGGTTGTTGATAACGTTGATCTTATCGGAAACTTTGGAACCACCCAGGATTGCTACGAAAGGACGAACAGGGTTGTTTACTGCGTTGCCCAGGAAAGCAATTTCTTTTTCCATCAGGTAGCCAACTGCGGATTCTTCCACAAAAGCAGTTACGCCAACAGTGGAGCAGTGTGCTCTGTGGCTGGTACCAAATGCATCGTTTACGAAGATGTCAGCCAGAGAAGCCAGTTCTTTGCTGAAGTTTTCTTCATTCTTTGTTTCTTCTTTGCGGTAACGTGTGTTTTCCAGCAGTACCACATCGCCGTCTTTCATTTCTGCTACAGCTTTTTTCGCATTTTCGCCAACTACGTTATCGTCTTTTGCGAATACCACTTCTTTGCCCAGCAGTTCAGACAGACGTTTTGCTACAGGTGCCAGAGACAGTTCAGGCTTGGGTTCGCCCTTGGGTTTGCCCATGTGAGAGCAAAGGATTACTTTGCCGCCGTCTTTCATCAGTTTTTCAATGGTAGGCAGTGCTGCTGTGATTCTGTTTTCATCAGTAATGACACCGTCTTTCAGAGGTACGTTGAAATCACATCTTACCAGAACACGTTTGCCCTGTACTTTCAAATCATCTACTGTTTTTTTCTGTAACATAAGGGTTCTCCTCTCCATTTTAAATATCGGTATATTTTTTATTCTGTATGAACAGAATTACCATTCTACTGTGTATTATACTGCGCATTTCAAAGACCCGCAAGCCGCAGCATTTCCAGCGCCGCGCCTTCATCCATGATAAATACCGCATTGGACATGCTCTTGCTTAGTGCAAGCAGACTTGCAGCCTTCTTTTTGCCTCCCGCGGAAACGATGACATGTTCCATACGATGCACTTCTTCAAAGTCCACACCAATGGAATTTGTTTCGTAGACCACTTCGCCTTTATGGTTGAAGTAATAGCCGCAGGCTTCCGCAACGGCATGTTCCTGCCGAAGCAGTTTACATGTATCATTATCCAGACGGCGTTTTTCTGCCATTTCCATGGCATCTCCAACGCCCAGCAGCAAAATATCCACCCGTTTCAATTCGTTAATGGTTTCTGCTACTTCTGGTTCTGATTTCATTTCTTCCAGCACATTTGCACTGAGGTTATCCGGCAAATGCAGCATACGATAATCAGCTCCGGCTTTTTCCGCCAGTTTCGCCGCCAAAGTATCTGCCTGCAATTCCAGCTTTCTGCCGATGCTGCCGCGGGCAGGCAATACCATTTCCGCTTTCTGCACTGCTGTATAAGGCATGGCTTCTACCA
>CATZIM010000339.1 GCA_958420075.1 uncultured Clostridia bacterium
TTCAAAGTGTTCATATTCCAGTTCACAGCCGGTTGCAAGGGCTGCCGCTTTGGCACAATTGATGGCTTTGGCAACAACTTCATCAAAGTAATCCTGTTCTTTCGCGCGGAATTCCAATCTGATTTTCCCGCGATCGGGAATGATATTTGCTGCGGAACCAGCTTCCAGAATGATACCATGGATTCTGGTGCCGTCACGCAGCTGCTGACGCAGCACACTCAGATTATTGTAGAACAGCACAACGGCATCCAGCGCGTTTACCCCTTTATAAGGTTCTGCACCCGCATGAGCAGGTTTTCCGATAAAAGTAAAGTCAATGCCGCCAATGGCAATCATCTCAATAAAAACGTTTGTTTCAGAGTTGGGATGGATCATCATCGCCATATCATAGTGGTCGAATACGCCATGTTCCACCAGATAGGGTTTCCCATGTCCTGTTTCTTCCCCAGGTGTGCCGATGACTGCAACTTCCCCATTTAAGGATTCCAGAGCTTTGCTTAAGCCCAGTGCAGCCCCTACAGACATGGAAGCGATCATATGATGGCCACAAGCATGTCCGTTTCCAGGCAAAGCATCATATTCTGCAATCAAAGCAATTTTAGGGCCTTCGCCGTTTTTCTTGACTGCGCGGAAAGCTGTTTCCATACCTTCCAGATGTTCTTCTACTTCGAAACCTTCTTCACGCAATACCTGTGCCAGTTTCTTTGAACTTTCGAATTCCTGCAGACTGATTTCAGGATGTTCATACAGGAAATGATACACTTCCAGAATTCTGTCTTTCTTTTCGTCAACGCCTTGCAATACCTGTTCTTTTAAACTCATTCTCAGCACCTCCAACTACGTTCACTCTGAATTTAAGCAGCATTTTCAGCCGCAGCCGCAACTTTCTTTTTATAATGCAGTGCATACAAACTTCCCAAAATACCAATTGCCATTACGACAGCCTGGAATGTAAACAGATAACGGTAACCGTTTGCGCCGTAATTATCCAGCCAGTAACCTGCCAACGGGAACAGGAAAATGTCAGGGGAGAACCCAAGGGCAGCAGCGATACCTACGGTTGTTGCTGCATACTGGGGAGGAACCATCATTTCAGAAGATACTGCATAATAAATCCCTTTCCCCATGTAAACGATGCATCCTACCAGCAGAATCAGGAAGATACAAACTGGTGCAGGTGTTCCCACTGGCATAAAGAGGAATGCAAGCATGGTAGCAATACCCAAAATGTATACAACGATCAATGCTTTGGAAACGGAACCGGACTTATCCGCAATGATACCGCCTACTGGAGCACCTACCAAACGCAGAGCGTATGTACGGATCAATGAAACCACGCCGGAGAAACCAACCGCCATACCTAATACAGATGTCAAATATGGTGTAAAGTAAGACATTGTTACTGCGCAAGTATATACGGAGAAGATGGAAATCCCTAAAATCCAGGTTGCCGGAGAAGTCAGACATTTTACAAAGTCTTTGCCGCCCATCTTTTCTTTCTTCACTTCGGCAGTTGTTTCCGGTTCTTTTACGTCTTTCATGATAAACCATGCAACGAATGCGCAGATAATAGATGCAACACCGATGGCAATGACAACTGCACGCATCCCTGCAACTTCATTTGCGAATTTTGCAAAAATGAACAGGAAAATCGCATTCAGCACAATACTGCCAATCCCGATGAAAGATTCATTCATACCAAAAATTTTGCCCTGGCTTTTTTCATCTGCAAGCAAACGCACGATTTTGATATGGGAAGGATAGTTCATAACCAGTGTTGTCACTGCCAGACCAATCCAGATAATCAGTGCAAAGTTATATGTCATGTGGAAAGAAAAAATTAAACTTAAAATACCATTACCCAGCAACGAACAAACGAAAATTTTCCGGTAATCAAAACGGTCTGCCAGCCATCCGCCTACAGGTGCACCCAAAACGTTGCCCAGACCAAAAATGGTCATCAAAATGCCCAGCTGCGTATTGGTACATCCCAAAGTTTTTTGAAACGGATCATATAACAGATACTGGATAAAGCCCAAAGAATAAATCAATGTCCAGGATAATCCCAGCACAAAAAGCTGAATCAATACTTTACCCGAAAAAACCTTATTCATCAAATCTCCTCCCTGCTTGCTCTTATTGGGGTTATCTGCTCTTCAACATATCTTTCCCCTTTTTTTTAACTTCTTTTTTGGTATTCTGCATTAAAATCGTAATTCCTGTAAATCCAAAAATAATTGAAATAATCGGATTGATCAGATTCAAAAGACAGTATGGCAAATAATCAATGGTGCTGACACCCAGATAGGTACTCATGGCCACTGCACAGGTGCACCAGGGAATCAGAGGCGATGTCAATGTACCGCCATCTTCCAGTGCTCTGGAAAGGTTCTGTGGCGCCAAACCTCTTCTGTCATATTCTTCCTGAAACATTTTGCCAGTGATCAGCAAAGACAGATACTGTTCACCGGAGGCAAGATTCATGAAGATACATGTGCAAATGGTTGAAAAAATCAGAGAACCAACACTCTTTGCAAATTTCAGAATGCTCTTTGCAATGGTTTCCAGCATGCCAGTCACACTCATAACGCCGCCAAAACTCAAA
>CATZIM010000340.1 GCA_958420075.1 uncultured Clostridia bacterium
TTTTTTGGCTTTTCCCCAATAGAAAACCATCTATCCGCCAAGGGTGTACGCCGTGTATACAATCCGCAATATTTCCCATATTTACAGGCTCCTTACAATTTTTTCCTGATGGTTAAATAAAAGTTTCCAGGGGAAACCACCAGATTTTTGTATAAATAGACATACAACCCTTGCCGAGAAAATAACAACCTTCTCTTTTATTGCATTTCTGCCAAAACACGGCATCTCAGCCCTGTCATCTGCGCATCATCCAGCCACATGGTATAAACTGTAAAAGTTTCTGCTGTAATATCTGCAAGATTTTTCAGGTTCTCAATGACATAAACCCCATGTCTTTCGCAAAAGCGGTCTGCCTGCTGATGTTCTTCATGTTCCCGAATGCCAGGACAATCCACACCAATGAAATGAATCTTCTTTTCCACCAGTTTTTCAATCAAAGACAGAGAAAGTTTGGGATGATTGGGGAAATATTCTTTTTCTCCATAAGCATATTCCTCGCTTCTTCCGGTGCGAAATAGAACAAAATCGCCCTCCTGTACCTTTGTCAAGTCAATATCATCCTCTGTCACTTCTCCAATGCCAACGACCTGAAACAAAACCCCGCGGGAGCGGAAATACTCCAGAGGAATTTTTGTTTTTTCATAGGTATCCAAATGGGTTCCCACATGGCCCATAGCAATATGGGGATTTTCCTTTGTTTTGGCCCATGCGATCATGGGATGATCCACAGTAAGCATAGTTGTTAAATCCAAAATCATGTTGATTCCTTCTTTCTAAAAAAATAAGGCACGAAACTGTTATCTCTAAAAGTTTCGTGCCCTTTTCTTCACTTCTTACAAACAGTTATGCGCTTGCGCCTGTATCCTGTTTTTTCTGGCGGGAACGGTGCAGGGGCTTTCTGTTTTCGTTATAGATATACTGGGGCTGTGCTTTGCCTTCCACCACATCTTTTGTGATGATACATTTTTCTACAGTTGTTTCTGTAGGGATTTCGTACATCACAGGGTTGATGAATTCTTCCAGAATGGCTCTCAGACCTCTGGCACCGGTTTCCCGTTCCATAGCCTTATGGGCAATGGCTCTCAGAGCATCTTCTTCAAATTCCAGAATCACATCATCCAGTTCAAACAGATACTGATACTGTTTGGTCAGTGCGTTTTTGGGTTCTGTCAGGATATGAACGAAAGCGTCTTCATCCAGATTATCCAGTGTTACCACAACAGGCAGACGACCGATGAATTCAGGAATCAGACCATATTTCAGCAGATCCTGAGGCATGAGGCTCTGCAGCAGTTCATCGTTTGTTTTATCCAGCTTGCTGTGCACATCCGCACCAAAACCGATGACTTTGTGACCCATACGGTTCTGGATGATCTTTTCGATGCCGCCGAAAGCGCCGCCGCAGATAAACAGAATGTTTGTAGTATCAATCTGGATAAATTCCTGATGAGGGTGCTTTCTGCCGCCCTGAGGAGGCACACTTGCTGTTGTACCTTCCAGAATTTTCAGCAGTGCCTGCTGTACGCCTTCGCCACTAACGTCACGGGTAATAGATACGTTTTCGGATTTCTTGGTGATCTTATCGATTTCATCGATATAGATGATACCGCGTTCCGCTTTTTCAATATCATAATCTGCTGCCTGAATCAGTTTCAGCAGGATATTTTCTACGTCCTCACCTACGTAGCCGGCTTCTGTCAAAGAAGTGGCGTCTGCAATGGCGAAAGGCACCTGCAATACTCTTGCCAGTGTCTGTGCCAGCAGTGTTTTACCGGTACCGGTAGGACCTACCAGCAGGATATTGCTTTTCTGCAGTTCCACATCGTCTGTCTTGGCGTTGCGGAAAATTCTTTTATAGTGGTTGTAAACTGCCACAGACAGTGCCTGTTTCGCTCTGTCCTGACCGATGACATACTGGTCAAGGATTTCCTTGATCTGCTTGGGCTTCGGCAGTTCTTTCACTTCGTCCTCTTTTGCGAGGGTTTCGTATTCTTCATCAATAATATCTGCGCAAAGGTCGATACATTCGTCACAGATATACACATTGGGGCCGGCAATCAGTTTTTTCACCTGATCCTGTGTTTTGCCGCAAAAGGAACACCGTAATTTGTTGGTTTCATCGTTTTTACCGGTCATTCCATTCTCACTCCTTTGTCTGAGGCTTTGTGATGACAGCGTCGATGAGGCCATATTCTTTTGCTTCTTCTGCTGTCATAAAGTTATCCCGTTCTGTATCACGGGCGATTTCATCAAAGGATTTGCCTGTATTTGCTGCCAGAATTTCATTCAGTTTCTTTTTGGTGCGCAGGATGTTTTCCGCGTGAATCTGAATGTCTGTTGCCTGACCTCTTGCGCCGCCGCTGGGCTGGTGGATCATGACTTCCGCGTTAGGCAGAGCGTAACGTTTGCCTTTTGCGCCGCCTGCCAGCAGGAACGCGCCCATGCTTGCTGCCATACCGATGCAGATTGTGGATACATCGGGACGGATATACTGCATGGTGTCATAAATTGCCATACCTGCGGTTACGGAACCGCCGGGGCTGTTGATATACAGGTTGATATCCTTATCGGGATCTTCCGCAGCAAG
>CATZIM010000341.1 GCA_958420075.1 uncultured Clostridia bacterium
AGGGGTTGTCATTTGCCGGGAACCGGTTATGGAATATGTGCCCCTCAGTGCCAATGACGGGCAGGTCAATACGCAGTACACCATGACACTGTTGGAAGAACTGGGACTTTTGAAAATGGACTTTTTGGGGCTGAGAACCCTGACGGTTATTCAGAATGCCGTACAGGAAGTGGAACGTATCCATGGCGTGAAACTGGATATGGAACATCTGCCGGATAACGACCCGGCGGTGTATCAGCTCATCAGCCAAGGGAAAACGGAAGGTGTGTTCCAGCTGGAAAGCGGTGGCATGAAGCAGTTCATGCGGGAACTGGAGCCAACCTGTCTGGAAGATTTGATTGCGGGAATTTCCCTCTATCGTCCGGGCCCCATGGATTTTATTCCCAAGTATATCAAAGGGAAAAACGACAAAGACAATATTCAGTATACCCATCCGGCTTTAGAGCCGATTTTGAAAAATACTTACGGCTGTATCGTGTATCAGGAACAGGTTATGCAGATTGTGCGTGATCTGGCAGGATACAGTCTGGGACGAAGCGACTTGGTGCGTCGTGCCATGAGTAAGAAAAAAGCCTCTGTGATGGCGGAGGAACGGAAGAATTTCGTTTACGGCATCGGCGATGAAGTGCCGGGCTGTGTGAAAAACGGCATTCCCGCAGAAGTGGCGGAAAAAATATTCGATGAAATGACGGACTTTGCAAAGTATGCCTTCAATAAGAGCCACGCGGCATGTTATGCTGTGGTAGGCTATCAGACGGCATGGCTGAAAGCTCATTATCCCGTGGAATTTATGGCGGCCCTTATGACCAGTGTCATGGATAACGCTTCCAAGGTTTCCGGCTACATCGAAGAATGCAAAAAAATGGGCATCCAGCTTCTGCCGCCGGACATTAACGAAGGTTTCGGACATTTTTCCGTATCCAATGGGAAAATCCGCTTCGGTCTGGCTGCCATCAAGAATATCGGCAGAAATGCCGTAGATGCACTGGTGGCAGAACGGGAGAAAAATGGACCATTCCACTCCATGACAGATTTCTGTAACCGCATGAGTGACGGCGAATGGAATAAACGAGGCATTGAAAGCCTCATCAAATCCGGCGCTGTGGACTCTTTCGGCGGTGCAAGAAGCCAGTATATGGCGGTTTATAAGAATATTCTGGATGGTATCGGTCAGGCGAAGAAAAACAACATTGCCGGGCAGATGAATCTGTTTGATCTGGGGGGCGACAACGAAGCTGTTGTTCAGAAAGATGAACTGCCTGCCATTTCCGAATATGTCCAGCGTGACCGCCTTGCCATGGAAAAAGAAGTGCTTGGGATTTATGTCAGCGGTCATCCTCTGGCGGAGTATGAAAAAATGCTGCGCCGGAAGGTAAGTCATACCAGCATTGATTTTCTTCCTGCAGAAGAAGGTGAGGACCGCCTGCAGATCGCCGAGGGCACAAAAGTTGCCGTTGGCGGTATGATTGCGGCAAAATCCGTAAAATATACCAGAAACAATGAAAAAATGTGCTTCCTGTCACTGGAAGACCTGCAAGGTACCATGGAAATTATTGTTTTCCCCAAAGTCATGGAACAGTGCAGTGCGTTTCTGGAGGAAGAAGCAGTGGTTCTGGTCAAAGGCCGGGCAAATGTTTCCGCAGACGGTGAGGCGAAAGTCATTGCCGCTTCTGTAACACCTCTTGTGGAAGAAACGGAGGAAAACAAACCTGCGTCCCTTTGGCTGAAACAGGCGGCAGGCAACGAAATGCCCCTTGTGTGGATCACAGCCATTTTGGAGAAATACAAAGGCGATACGCCTGTGTATATATATGAAGAAAAAACAAAACGAAAGATGAAAGCAGACCGGAAATTCTGGGTAACCTTAGAAGAAGGACTGCTGGAGGAACTGCGAAAACTGCTGGGTGAGAAAAACGTGGCGGTAAAGAACGGATAGGAGGCAAATGATGAAAGAAGATGACAAATTCTATGCTGACGCACCGTATATCTGCGTGAAAGCACTGGAAAAGGGTGTGAACATTATCGGCGTCACCAGGGGAGAAGTGACGAAGATTCATCACACAGAAAAACTGGACCGTAATGAAGTGCTGATCGTACAGTTTACCGAGCACACTTCCGGGATCAAAATCCGCGGGAAGGCTGAAATCTATACTCACTACGGCGTCATTCGCAGTGGAGACGAAGAAGAAGGCGTAACACTTATTGGGAGGAATGAACATGGAACAGAAAACAATTAAGAAAATCGGTGTACTGACCAGTGGCGGCGATGCTCCCGGCATGAACGCTGCCATTCGTGCTGTTGTTCGTACAGCACTGTATCATGATGTATCTGTCATTGGTATCCGTAAAGGCTACAATGGTCTGATCAATGGTGAGATCAAGGAAATGTATAGCAAAGACGTTTCCAATGTCATGAATCTGGGCGGTACAATCCTGCATACAGCACGCTGCCCCGAAATGATGACAGAAGAAGGTCAGAACAAGGCAGCTGCCATCTACAAAATCCTTGGTCTGGATGCGCTGGTTGTCATCGGCGGTGACGGTTCTTACCGTGGTATGGCAGAACTGGCAAAACGTGG
>CATZIM010000342.1 GCA_958420075.1 uncultured Clostridia bacterium
CTTCGTACAGATCCTCCATATGTTCCGCCAACTCCTGCCGGATTTTCCTGCGGTCGAAGGCAAAACGCACATGGGATACCACATCATTCAAGTACCGTTCCCAAGGTTCCCGCATAGCCACTCCCCCTTATGACACGCTCCACAGAACCGCAGAAGGTTTCCCACTGCTTCTTTTCCTCTGCCAGCTGTGCCTTGCCTGTCGCTGTAATACGGTAATACTTCCGTTCCTTGCCGCTTTCCGTTTTGGCGCGATAAGACTTTACTAGATTTTGGCTTTCCATGCGATGAAGCACAGGATACAGTGTACCTTCTTTAAACTGGAACACATTCTGACTTCTGGCACTGATCTCCTTGATGATTTCATAACCATAACAATCTTTTTCCGCCAATAAGGACAAAAGCATCAATACCGTACTGCCGCCTACCAATCCTTTGTCTACTGCCATACTGATTCCCTCCTTTATACTTAGATTATCTAGGTATATTATACCTTGTGTCTCTAGGTATCACAATAGGCATTCTGTGGAAAAAAGTGTACCTTCCTGTGTGCATTTTGCCATATGCTGTGGAAAACAATATTTTTTCTGTGGAAAAATCCACAGGATTTGTGGATAAATCTGTGGACAAAAATAAAAAAGAATTCTCTTAAAGGCGTTTTCACAAGAAAACAAAAAGCTGAAATTCTTATAAAAGAATTTCAGCTTTCTTATTTTTATAAAAGTTTTATCTGGTATGTTTTCTTAAGGGGATTCTGCTTTCGAGAATCCCTTTTGCTGTTTCCTATCTCATTTTTGCTTTCAGAAAATATCAATCGTCATAATCTTTTTCTGCTTTGAGAACATTGCCGTTTGTAGCATCGATTTCATAATCATATTCCATATTGCCTACACGGAACTCAATTTCGTATTTCTGTCTGCCATCGTCATAATCCAGTTCGGTTTTTTCATACCGTACATTGGAAGAAGAAACGCCAGCATGTTTCAACGCGATTTTTCTTGCTTCATCTGCGGAAATCACAGATGTGCTGCTGGGTTTGCTGTAGTTTTCTGCATCGTAGTCAACTTCTACAATTTTGCCTGTTGTTGCATCGATGGTGTAATCGTATTCCCGATTGCCTTTGTAAAATTCTACTTCGTAGTATTTTCTGCCATCGTCATAATCTGTGCCCGCTTTAACAAATTTCACCTGGTTTGCTTTCAGTCCAGCATCATTCAGAGCAATCGCCTTCGCTTCTTCCAGACCGATGTCTTTTGTTGTTTCGGGACGTGTCCAGCCATCTACATCGTAGTCAACATCCAGAACTTTGCCTGTTGTTGCATCGATTTCAAAATCGTATTCTTTGCTGTCGGTATAGAATTCTACATCATATACCCAACGTCCATCTTCATAATTCAGCTCTGCACGGATGAATGTCACATCCTTCGCCAGCAGATTGCTGTAACCCAGCGCGATATTTTTCGCGGATTCTCTGCCGATATATCCATTTGCAATTTCTTCTTCCTCTGTTTCAAAGCTGTCTGCGTCAGTTACAGTAAAATCACCGCTGAGTGTAATGGTCTTTGTGCTGTTGTTCCATACCACCTCTTTGTTCATGATCTCACCGATGGCACGCAGAGGCAGGTATGTGCTGCCGTTATACAGAATCGGATATACTCGCTGACCAGTTACAGAATAAAATTCTTTTTCATCATCTTCCACTACAATGGTGAAGTCCGGACGTTCCTGTACGCGGATATCTTTTTTGCCGATATAGGGATTGTCTTTGTTTGAAGAAGTGGAATCCCTTTCGCCGCTGATGGTAATCACTTTATTCTTTTCATCCCAGTTTACATTCTTGCCCATCAGTTCACCAATGGCACGCAAAGGCAGATAGGTTGTGCCGTCATACAGGATCGGATACACCGCATCGCCGCTGGATGTTTTGAAATCCACTTCATCCCCATCCACAACGATGGTAAAATCTGAACGAAGCTGCGCATCTGCTGTACGAATTGTTGCCCCAAATGTTGGTACCGCCATTGCTGCTGCCATAATTGCCGCTGTCACAATTGCAAAACGTTTCTTCATAAATAAGACCCCCTTTTCCAAACTCATCTCCTAGTTTTTTGATATAATTTATTTGACATCATTATATCATACTGTGGAATTGATTTCCAGAGACTTACATATTTTGAAATACAACTTCAACATATTTGTAATCTGTTTGTAATATAACAAAAAAAGACAAGCATTTCTGCTTGTCTTATCAGTGGGCGGAGAAGGATTCGAACCTTCGAAGCTATCGCAACAGATTTACAGTCTGCCCCCTTTGGCCACTCGGGAATCCACCCATGTAGTGAAGTTATTTTTCGTTTATAAAATACCGACCTGACATTGCTTGCAATGTCAAGAGGAATTTTATGAAAAATGACGGAACGGTTTTTCTTTCGTCAGAAAGAAAAAACATACCTTAGCACTGTGAAGTTATTCTTTTATAAAAAATCCTGCACTGTGAACGCTCAAAATAGAATAGTGATGATTTTCAACCTATACTCCATAGAAAGGAGGTGATCCAGCCGCACCTTCCGATACGGC
>CATZIM010000343.1 GCA_958420075.1 uncultured Clostridia bacterium
CCGTTCCCAGAAAATATATTTAAAAATCGTGTCTTTTTTATTGACTATAGTCCAATATAGAGCACATTTCCCAGAAAACAGATATTGTATTGACATCTCTGGTTCACTGATGTACACTCACAAATAAAGAGAGGTGAAAAACATGGCAACAAATAAACCACGTTATACCGTATCCGTAGATGAAGATCTTTTTCAGCAAATCGAAGATTTTCGCTTTACACATCGGTTTCAAACAAGATCTGAAGCAACTGTTGAGCTGATCAAATTAGGACTAAAACAATTGCAAGAAGAAAAAATTGATGCTGTAAATAGCAATGAAAATTCCACTTCCAATTCTGATCTGAATTAAAAATACAAATATAAAAGGAAAACGATTCTATGGTTTTCCTTTTATTTTCTATTATCTATTTCTTCTTATATTGCACTCTCCTTTTCTCTTAGTATATAATGAATTTATAGGAAGAAAAATTGTCTAGAAGAAAAAATTTTTGTTCCTATTTTTTAAAATATCTCCTTAAAGTTTCGTAATTTATATATTATTTTTGTTCCTATTTTAGCAACTTTTTAGGAGGGGAACGTTATGTCTTTTTCAGATTTCTATATAAACGATGCTAGAAAACAACATATCAATCTCAGTCAATACGCTTGGTCTATGATTGAAAATGATATGTTTCTTTTTTCAAATAACATGGAACCATTAAAGCTTAGCCCTTTTTTGAACAGAATCTTTTTGAATTATACAAATGCTAATTATTTCCCATGTAATATTGACCAAAAAATGATCGAACAAAAAGAATGTTATCAAAAAATTCTGTCGACCAATTGCACAATCAAAGAAGCAAAAACTCTTTCTGCTCTAATGCTGGAAAAAAATGATATTCCAGCATTACATAACCAAATCGCAGCATATGAAAAAGGTACCGGGAAAAAAATCTATTTACAGGCGGAGACTTACCGAAAACTGATCTGTCTACCACCAGATAGTTATATAGAGAAAGTATTTCAAAAACCTGGAAAATATCTTAAAGCAATTTTTGAAGAATATAGCAGACTGCCATACATTGAACGAGAAAAAATATACCATTTCTCAACATTCACTATGATACAGGATGCTATTGAGCTTCAATATACTTTATACATTGAAACTGGAGACCAAATTTATGAAGTCATTCCTTATGGCATTTTTCCTGATCATTTCCATACTTATCATTATCTTGTTGGTTTATCACGTCCTCAAAATGACAGTAATGCAGAAAGACATATTTGCGCCTCCTTTCGCATTGCCAGAATTAAATCCATAAAAACAAATCGAGCAAATAAAAAAACGCTTTCTGCTGCTGAAGAAAATGCTTTATTATCTGCCATAAAACTACGTGAAGTTCCTTTTTTGCTGGATGATACAGTGGAAGTAAAAGTTCGTTTTTCTCCCACAGGTTTGATACAATATCAAAATTTGCTTTATTTAAGACCAACTTTAATTAAAAAAATAGATTCATATACTTACGTATTTCAAGCAACACTCCTGCAAATCGAAGCATATTTCTTTAAATTTGGAAAGGATGTTGAAATTCTGGAACCACAAACTGTAAGAAGGGATTTTAAAGAAAAATATCAAAACTCTTTAGCACAATACCAAAAATAATTTTTATAACTGATGTAAAAAGTCCTAACGTTATATTGAGATTTTACAATGGATTATGAAAGAAAAGAATGCTTCATTTCGGTCACTTACGCCTACTTTGAAGCATTCTTTTTATACTAAAATCTTTTTTATATTCATTTTCTATGCCTTATTGGGATTTGTATAAAAGCTATCTATGATTATTATCAGTATCATAAAGCATCTGTAGAAGTCACTATCCTGCCTCTGGCAGATCTCAATGATTAATGAAAGGTAGCGAATATCGTAGCTATTTCTGAACGAACTGTCCAAAACAAAAGAAACAGTACCGTTGAATTAACCGGAAAACCCGGCACTATCTATGATGTCAATCAAATGGGCAGCCGAAAACCCATGTAAAGAAAGGCTTTCCAACAAAACGTGAAGCGCAGCAGTATGAAGTCAATGAAAACAAAACTTGCCAACCCAACTTATGTTCCTCCCGCTGCTGCACAGCGAAAAGAAACCGTGCGAGAATATATGTTGGAATGGTTAGAGCGACATGGTGCTTCAACTCTGTGTCCCAGCAATAAAGCCAACTATTACAGTCATATGAAAAACCATATCTTTCCCTGCATTGGGGATGGATATCTAGGACAGTCAACGCCTGCTATGCTGGATGATATGTATGCAACACTGGCAGGAAAAGGGCTATCTGCAAGTTCCGTCAGATATGCCCATCGTATCACGGGTATTGTCCTAGAGCATGCCAGATAATATCATTATATCGAAAGCAATCCAGCTAGAGATACCATCACAAACTTTGGCAAACAGGGCAAAACTCCCCATCTATATACCGTCGAAGAAATGCAGAAACTGTTTTCCTGTGTAAGTGGCACTCACTGGGAAATGATTCTGATTTTAGGCGGATAATATGGACTCAGACTTAGTGAAGCTCTGGGGCTGCACTGGG
>CATZIM010000344.1 GCA_958420075.1 uncultured Clostridia bacterium
AAAAATCGGTGAAAGCGATGTTTCTCCCATTTTTTCCATCTCTGTTCCAGCCATCGCTGCCGGCTGTTTCACAGACGTTTCCGTCTGCGTTGTCCAAAAACTTTCTTCTGCCTTCCCCTGCCTGCTTTCCTGTATTCTCTCTCCAATGATTTCCATATTGGCAGCAATCTTCTTTTTTCTCTCCTCTATAAAAGAAATGTTTTCCCCTGCGTTCTGCCCTTTTTCCAAAATGGTCATCAAATTTTTTTCAGAAACAGCCTTCTCCAAAGAATCCACTGCCATTTTCTTCTCCTCTGCCGAAAAATCCGCTTTCGGCAAAAACTTGATGATTTCTTTCATCGCTTCGCCATTTCTCGCTTCTTTTTCCCGGAAACTGCCCGCTTCTTCCGGCATCTTCAGCCCTTTTTCCTCTGCTTCATTCCAGACATCCATCCACATTTTCAGAAAAGATGATATTTCCATAACCTTACCCCCTTTCCGCCTCCTGCATTTTTTCTATTTCCAAATCAATGACAGCGCAGTAAAACATCCGCTCTGCCAAATCCATCTGTACCCATTCCTTTGGGCGCACGCCATATTTTCGGAGGGCATAACTGGCATAATCCGCCTCGTCAATGCCCTCCCGTATCAGTTTTTTGCCGTTTCTCTCCGTTCTGCCTTTCGCTTCTGAAATCCGTTCAGTGTCATAACTGCTTTTTGCAGACGCAGATATTCCGCTGGTGTGAGCATTTTTTGCAATACTTCCACACCGTTTTTTGCTCCATAGCTTTCCAAAAGTTTTCTGTCTGTCAAATCAGGAAAAACCACCGCCGCCGCACAGAGATTTTCTTCTGTTTCTCTCTCCATCTTTCGCAGTTCCGCTTCTCTCACCGCCCGAATCTCCCAGAGCAGTTTCCCGTCTCCAAATCTGTCAGATACCATAACCTTCTCATTGGGCGGCAGATAGCAATTCTCCTGAAAAAAACATTCCAGCTCTCTCATATTACTCCTCCACTCTCATTTCCAGCTTCATTCTGTGTTCCCCATCTTTGAAAACATGGGTGGATTTTTCAATGAGACTCATTTTCGCAATGCCGATTTCTGCCAAATCAGGAATTTCTAAAAATACGGACTGTCCTGCTGTCAAAAACAAGTCCCCATTGATGTTCTCCACCGTCAATTCTTTTACTACCCGACATTTTTCCTGCAAAACGCTTTCCGCCATTTCCTTTAGCTGGGCTTCCGTTAAGGTAAAAGGCACATGGGCGTAATATTGCAATTTTCCCCATGTCCCAACCTTTTCCGCGTTTTCTGCCTGAAATGCTAAATGTTCTGTTTCCTTTCTTCCAGCCTGATAGAGCTTCACCGTATTGCAGGTATCTTTGCTGATGTCCGTCCGATACCAGTAATCACTGATACCCCCGTCACAGCGGAGCACCCCATTTGTCACCAACTCCTGCCGTTCCCGTAACATCAGCCTGCCGCCGCCGTCAAAGAAAAAATATTCTTTTCCCGTTGCTTTTTCCGTCAAGTCCAAAGCCGACTGAATCATATCCAGCAGCGTCTGTCCTTCCTCAATGCGCTGTGGAATCTTCCAGCCTGTATCTGTCATGGTTCCCACAGGCAGCCCAGCCCCTGCGGCAATCATCTTTGCCACTTCCGTTGCCGTCTTGTCCCAGTACACGTAGGTGTCCTTGTTTTTCGCCAGATAAAAAAGCATGTCATAAGCTGTCACCGCAATAATCTGTGCCGAAGTCCTTTCTTTCGTCATAACCCAGCCCGCAAACCGCAGCAATCCATCCACATAAAACTGCACCTTATCTCCTTCCACAAAGTTCAAAATGCCGTCACGTACCACAGAAAACCGCAGACAGCCCGCCTCCATGCGAATACTTTGGACAAGCTCCACACCTTCCAGTGTCACCGGCGTGGCATCATATACCGTACCGTTATGGGCAATTAAAATCCGATATTCCATCTTTCCGCCCCCTTACAGCTTGATGACCTGTCCCGGATAAATCAAAGAAGGATTGCTGATGCCGTTTTTCTTTGCCAGTTCTCCAAACTTCGACCCATCCCCCAGTTCCTTTTTAGCGATGTTCCAGAGGTTGTCCCCCTTTTTCACCACATAGGTTTTCGCCGTTTCCTTGGCAGGTCGTTGTGTCGGCTGTTTTTCCAGTGTATTTCCGCTGCTTGCAGGCCTATAAGCAATGCTCTGCATCTTCCGGTATTCCTTCAGAGAAATTTCCACCCAAAAATCCCCCTGTTCGCCGCCCTGCTCCACAATGGTATATTCCTCCAGCCCCATTTCCACGTTGCTGCAAAAAATCTGACTGCCGTCAGCCAGTCTGCGGAAAATAATGAGCTGCACAGGTTTTTGGGCTTTTTTGAAATCCTTCATCCGTTCCAGAAAATAAGAAGGCTCCCGAAATCCTTCTTCCACCTGCACAAAATGATACTGCCTGCCGGGAAACAACGCCCGAAAACGCACTTCTTCCAGCCCTGCGTTTTTCAGCAGATTCGCCTGCCCCATCTGTAAAATCTGCACCGTCTGGTTACAGTTTCCAACTTTTGTCTGCACCTGTGACGGCG
>CATZIM010000345.1 GCA_958420075.1 uncultured Clostridia bacterium
CAGATACTTCAAATAAGAATCAGGAACGGATTCAAGGATGGGATGAAATATTCCCATCCTTTTTTATTTCACTCCCCCACTTTCTTTTAAAGTTTTTTGTGAAGGTATCTATTTATATATTGACAATTATCGATGTGTTTTATATACTTATATAGACAATTATGAATATGAGGTGAGAATATGACAGAACAACCCAATCAACTGGCGAAAATTTTTAAAGCTCTTGGAGATGAAAACAGATTACGGATTTTAGGAATGCTTCTAGGTGAAGAAAGATGTGCTTGTATGCTGTTGGATGAAATGCATATCACGCAGCCCACTCTCTCCCACCATATGAAAATTCTGTGTGATGCAGATTTGGTGGTAGGAAGAAAAGATGGTAAGTGGATGCACTATCGCTTGAATGCAGATCAATTTGAAAAAATTGCAGCATTTTTACAGACAACTGCTAAAATGAAGAAAGATGATGTGATTTTTACAAGTGAGGAATAAAGAAATGTACGTTTCTTTATTCAACAAATAGATAATTTTAAATATATAAATGTATTGGGGGTTATTCATTTGGAAATATGGAATTTCATTCAAAATCAGATTTTGGGCATGAAATGGCTGAATGTTATCATTGGTAATTTGCTCTCCAGATTAGGATTGGATTTGGAAAGCAGACTTGGCGGAAGTTTGCAATTTTTCTTTTATGATGTGATCAAAATCTTTATTTTACTTTCTGTGTTGATTTTTGGCATTTCTTATATTCAAAGTTACTTTCCACCAGAACGGACAAAACAGATTCTGTCAAAGTTTCGCGGGATATCAGCCAATATCTTTGCTGCACTGTTGGGAACCGTAACACCTTTTTGTTCCTGTTCATCCATTCCCCTTTTTATTGGATTCACAAGTGCAGGTTTACCGGTAGGGATTACGTTTTCTTTTTTGATTTCATCTCCACTGGTAGATCTTGGCTCTTTGATTTTGATTACCAGCATTTTTGGACTTCAAATTGCTGTGGCTTATGTTATTGTCGGTTTGGTACTTGCAGTGCTGGGCGGCCTTCTGATCGAAAAAATGGGCATGGAGGCTTATGTGGAAGATTTTATCCGCTCTGCCCCTGCAATTGACATAGAAGCCGAGTCGTTAACACGAAGAGATCGTATTGTATACGCTAAGGAACAGCTTGTATCGACCATAAAGAAAGTAGCGCCATATATTTTTATTGGCGTAGGCATTGGAGCTGCTATTCACAATTTTATTCCAACAAAATATGTGGAAGCGCTTTTGGGAGGCAGTCATTGGTATTCCGTTCCCCTTGCTACTTTGGTTGGTGTTCCTATGTATGCTGACATTTTTGGCGCAATTCCCGTTGCAGAAAGTTTGTTTGCTAAGGGTGCTGGACTTGGAACTGTCTTATCTTTTATGATGGCTGTAACGGCCCTTTCCCTGCCCTCTCTGATTATGCTGAGAAAGGCAGTGAAACCCAAGCTGTTGCTTACATTTACGGTTATTGTTACAATTGGTATTATTTTCATTGGTTATTTATTTAATGCATTTTCATTTATGTTTTAAGTAATAGAAAGGAGTTTTTAAAATGGGTTTATTTGGAAAGAAAAAAACAGAAAAAGTAGAAGTATCATCCTTGGTAAAAATCTTAGGAAGCGGCTGCGCAAAATGCAACACCTTGGAAGATAACACAGTAGAAGCCTTGAAGATGCTTGGCAAAGAAATGCCCGTAGAACATGTTACTGATTTCAGCAAAATAGCCGCATATGGCGTTATGACAACCCCTGCATTGGTGTATGACCAAAAGGTATTGATTGCTGGCAGAGTGGCAAAAGCAGAAGAAATTGCGGAATTGTTAAAGGAGGTTATGGCATGAGTTGTCCTAATGTTACAGAATGCGCTTGTCCTAAAACAACTTGCCCCAATCACGGAAAATGCTGTGATTGTGTGAAAAAACACAGAGATACTGACAGCCTTCCCTTCTGTCTTTTCCCTGATAATGGCGGAGATAAAAGCAATTACAATCACTATGTTGTATTGAAAAAACGCTTCGAAGAAAAATAATACAGAAAATCCACTGTTAGAGAAGCGGTCTCTCCTTAAGAAAACATTGTTTTTTCTTTTCCAGAATTTCTTATGGGGAGTTGCAACGGCTGTCTTCAGAAAAAACATATCAAATATAATTTTATAAAATAAGAAAGCTGGAATCCTCTGTATGATAGGGATTTCGGCTTTCTTTGTTTTTATAAAGAAACTGACAAGGGCATTGTTTTTTCAAATGAATACGATAAAAAAAGAGCCAAAGGATAATCCTTTGGCTCTCATAATATCTCTGTGAATCAGATAAGAAATTATTCGTTATCTACTTTATACATGTGTTTGATCAGGTCCAGAGCTTTGTTGCTGTAGCCCCATTCGTTGTCATACCATGCAACCAGTTTTACGAAGTGATCGTTCAGAGCAATACCAGCTTTTGCGTCGAAGATGGAAGTATGTGCATCAGACAGGAAGTCGGAAGATACAACGTCTTCATCTGTGTATTCCATGATACCTTTCATTTC
>CATZIM010000346.1 GCA_958420075.1 uncultured Clostridia bacterium
TTCGATTTTTCTGCCGTTGCAGTAAATCACGGGGTGCAGTTTCCGCAGGCTGTCTTTGTACTGTTGTCCATTCATCATAATAACATTCCTCCTCTGGGTTAAATAATTTGATTCTGTCTGAATTTATCTATATCTTCCTGACCATAATGCAGTACATCCCGTAAGATCCGGTCTGTATGCTCGCCAAGCATAGGCGCTCTTTCTGTAGGCTGGGGCGGTGTTTCCTGCAGTTTCAGGGGGTTGCCCGGATAACGGACGGTTCCTACTACAGGATGCTCCAGAGAAACAAGCATGTTGCGGTTTGCAATCTGGGGATCATCCACCAGTTCCGCAATGGTTTTCAGAGAAGCCACAGGGACTCTCACCTCATCCAGCATCTGCTCGATTTCCTGATTGGTATGCTGCATGGTCCATTCTTCGATGATGGCGTCCAGGGCTTTCTCATTTTTCTTTCTGTCGGGGTTTGTGGCAAATCGTTCATCCTCGATCAGCTCCGGTTTGCCCATGACACCGATGAGCTTTTTGAACAAAGCGTCATTAGCTGTTGCAATGACGATATGGCTCTCTTTGGTGCGGTACAGGTTATAAGGTGCAGAGCTGGGATTGGAATTGCCGATTCTGTCGGGATTTTCTCCCATGAGGGTTTTGATGGGTACGGCATTTTCCAGCATGGAGAATACGGTGTCCATCATGGCAATGTCGATATACTGTCCTTTGCCTGTTTTCTGTTTGTAAATGACTGCTGCCAGGATCGCTGCCATAGCATGAATGCCTGTTGCCGCGTCGGAAAGGGCAGGTCCCACACGTACCGGTGTGGTATCCGGGAAACCGGTCAATGCTGTCCAGCCGCCCATTGCCTGTGCCACTGCGTCATATGCCACCTTATTCCGATAGGGTCCTGTCTGTCCAAACCCTGAAATAGATGCGTATATAATCTCTGGATTCACCTTTTTGATGCGTTCATAATCCAGTTCCAGTTTTTCCATAGTGCCAGGCGAAAAATTCTCAATGACGACATCCGCCCACTGCGCAAGTTCCTTGGCAATCTTCTTACCTTCTTTTTGTTTCAGATCCAGGGTAATGCTTTTTTTGCAGCGGTTCAGATACATGAAATATCCGCTTTCCCCCTGTCGGATGGGAGCAAACATTCTTGTGTCATCGCCTTTTTTCGGTGCCTCGACTTTGATGATCTCCGCTCCCAGATCCGCCAGGAGCATCGTGCAGTAAGGACCAGAATAAACTCTTGTAAAATCTAGTATTTTTAATCCTTCCAGTGCCTTTTTTGTTTCCAAAATCATTTCATCTCCTTTCTGTTGATCTTGTACCCGAATATAAAGCATAAACCGTGCCAAAAACCAAAAACCTGATATAAAACATACAAAACATTCGTTTTTTCGCTTCAAAAGTCATGAAATTCGTATATAATAGAATGGTATCAACAAGGCAAATGCTTCTTTATTGTTTTTTTGGAGCTATGATTGTGCCTATTTTTTTGTGTATATTGAAGGAGAAAATGCGCTTTTCTTCGTTTCGATTCAAAACTGAATCAAATCTCCCGTTTTCTTTGATTCACCGTTGAATCATTCATGGTTTGATTCAGTTTTGAATTACCAAAATGCCTTACAAAAAAAAATTTATGTCTGCGTTTTTCCGTAAAATAGGAAATATGACCACATAACATCCGCAAAATGACAGGATTAACAGATAAGGCATGTTTTTTGCTCCATTTTTACAGTAAAAAGGAGGAATAAAATATGAATGAAATCCAATTGACTGTAGAAAACCATATCGCTACCATCCATTTAAACCGACAGCGCGTAGGCAATGCCTTTTCTACGGAAATGATGGAAAAATGGTGCGATATTTTCGCATCCATCCATAAAAAGGAAGATATCCGTTGTGTCATTGTAAAAAGCGATCTGCCAAATGCTTTTACGTTCGGCGGAGATATTAAGGAAGAACAGCATTTGAAAGGTGACTCAGCCCGCCGCTTCTCCAACCTTGGACAGGCATGTGCCAAATGCCTGCGGGACTGCCCCTGCCCGGTGATTTTTTCCATCCATGGATATTGCCTGGGCGCAGGATTGGAATTCCTGTTATCGGCAGATCTGGTCATCGCTTCTGACGACATCCAGTTAGGCATCCCCACCATCAAATTGGGGGAAATCCCCGGTTTTGGCGGCATTGGGCTTTTGGGAAAGAAAATCGGCTATGCCAACGCAATGGATCTGTTATTGACAGGCAGAACCCTTCAGGGACAGGAAGCCCTGCAGTTGGGACTGGTACAATATTTGGTACCCTCGGAAGAACTGGAACAGAAAACAAAGGAACTGGCAAACACCATCTGCGGCTTTGCGCCCCTTGCCGTCAAAAAGATGAAGCAAGTATTGCAGCACACATACGGCGCAACTTTAGAGGAGCAGCTGGCATATGAAACAGATGCTTTTATGGAAATTTGTCAAACCACCGACAGAACACATGCTATCGAAGCATTTCTGAGCAAAAAACCCTCTCCCGTATTTCAGGGAAAATAAAAAAAGAGATGCAGGA
>CATZIM010000347.1 GCA_958420075.1 uncultured Clostridia bacterium
GGCGGTATAGTCCGCGAGCGCAGCGATGCGCAGGACTTGGCATAGGTTCAAGTCAGGATTTGGTGAGATTCCAAAACCGACAGTATAGTCTGGATGGAAGAAGATCATGACAGCACAAGGCAGATTTTTCTGTTTTTGTTCTGTTCTTTTGTGTATACCAAAAAGGGGTGTGTTTGTGGTACCCTTTGTTTTGGATATGCGTATTTTTTTCATGGATTGATGAGCCCTGAGTGGACGGTTTCCCGTCTGTTCAGGGTTATTTTTTTGCAGAAAAGGAAGTGGCGAAAATGGAAAAACAGGATTTTATGCGGCACGCCATCGCCCTTGCCAAAAACGGCATCGGTGCCGTTGACCCCAACCCACTGGTGGGCGCGGTCATTGTCAAGGACGGCGAGATCATCGGGGAAGGCTGGCACGCACGCTTTGGCGGACTCCACGCAGAACGCAACGCGCTGGCAAACTGCCGCACCTCACCCAAAGGCGCCACCATCTATGTGACACTGGAGCCCTGCTGTCACTACGGCAAGACACCGCCCTGCACAGAAGCCCTGCTGGAAGCAGGCATTGCCAAAGTGGTCATTGGTTCCCGTGACCCCAATCCAAAGGTGGCAGGCAAAGGGGCAGCCATCCTCCGGGAAGCGGGTGTGGAAGTGGAAGAAGATTTCCTTCGGGCAGAATGCGACGCCCTCAACGGTCCTTTCTTTCACTACATCACCACGAAGCGGCCTTATGTGGCAATGAAATACGCCATGACTGCCGACGGGAAAATTGCCACAGTCACCGGCGCATCCCAGTGGATCACCAACGAAGCCAGCCGCTATCATGTCCATGCCCTGCGGCGGCTGTATCCTGCCATTATGGCAGGCATCGGCACCGTTCTTGCAGACGATCCCATGCTGAACTGCCGGCTGGGTGACGAGGCACGGAATCCCATTCGCATCATTTGTGACAGCAAACTGCGGATTCCGCTGGAGAGCAAACTGGTGCAGACGGCAAAGGACATTCCACTGATTGTGGCAACCTGTTCCAAAGATATGGAAAAACAGGCAGCCCTGACAGCAAAAGGCGCGGAAGTGCTGGTATTTGACGGGGAAAAAGTTCCCCTCCCTGCCCTTATGGACAGACTGGGGGAAAAACAGATCAGCGGCATCCTGCTGGAAGGCGGCGCCACACTGAACGCAGCTTTTCTGGCAGAAAACCTGATACAACGGGCGTATGTATACATTGGGGCAAAAGTATTTGGGGGCACAGCAGCAAAATCACCCATTGCAGGAGGCGGCATATCCCTTCCATCGGAAGCGGCTGACCTGCATCTGGCAGAAGTACAGACCTTCGGAAACGATGTACTCTGCGTTTATGATTTCCCGAAACAGGAGGCGAAGTAAATGTTCACAGGCATCATTGAGGAACTGGGCACCATTCGGGGTGTTTCCCTCACCAAAGACGGCGGCGAGCTGCAAATTGCTGCAACCACCGTACTGGGCGGCACAAAGCTGGGAGACAGCATTGCCGTCAACGGTACCTGTCTGACGGTGACGAAACTGGAAAAAGACGGCTTTACAGCCTTTGTCATGGCGGAAAGCCTGCGCCGCACCAATCTGGGCAGCCTGAAACGGGGCAGCGTGGTACATCTGGAAAGAGCTATGGCAGCAGACGGGCGTTTTGGCGGGCATATGGTCACGGGGCACATTGACGGGCAAGGCACTTTCCTTTCCCAGAAGCCGGAAGGACAAGCTGTTGTCCTTACCATCGGCGCAGACCCGGAAATCCTTTCGGGCATTGTGGAAAAAGGCTCCATTGCCATTGACGGCACCAGCCTGACAGTGATGGATGTGGGCAAAGACAGCTTCCGGGTGGGCATCATCCCCCACACCGGCGGACATACAGCCCTTTTAGACCGTCCCAAAGGCTATGCCTACAATCTGGAAACAGACGTCATCGGCAAATACATTCAGAAATTTTTAGCAAAGAACACAGAATCCACCCCCAAGAAATCCACATTGACCATGGATTTCCTCCGGGAAAACGGATTTTAAACATAGGAGGATTACGTTATGCGTGAATATAACACCATTGAAGAAGCATTGGAAGAACTGCGTCAGGGTCGTATGATTCTGGTAACTGACGACCCCGACAGAGAAAACGAAGGGGATTTGATTTGTGCGGCAGAATTTGCCACCACAGAAAACGTAAACTTTATGGCAACCCACGGCAAAGGGCTCATCTGCATGCCCATGAGTGAAGAACTGGGCAAAAAGCTCATGCTGCCCCAGATGGTTTCTGACAACACAGACAACCACTGCACAGCCTTCACCGTTTCCATTGACCATGTAGACACCACCACAGGCATTTCCGCCGAAGAACGTGGCTACACCGCAAGAAAATGCGTGGAAGATGACGCAAAACCTCAGGATTTCCGTCGTCCCGGTCACATGTTCCCGCTCATTGCACGCAGAGGCGGCGTACTCACCAGAGAAGGACACACAGAAGCTACTGTTGACCTGCTGCGTCTGGCTGGGCTGAAACAGTGCGGTCTGTG
>CATZIM010000348.1 GCA_958420075.1 uncultured Clostridia bacterium
GTCAAATGTAGTCAGAACGCCATCACCCACAGTATCTTTTCTGGAAACATAAATCCCTCTCAACAAACGATTATGGTCAATGCCAAAACTTGTAACGTCCATAATGATCCTCGCTTTCTGTACTCTGTTCTGTTTTCCTATTGTATCTTTTTTTGACAGAAAAAGCAATAGCGCACGCCTTTGGAAAAACCATTGCTTTTTATACCGTAAACCGTTATAATGTATAAAAATAGAAACATCACCAAGGAAAGAGGGAAAAATTATGGCAAAAGAACTGACAAGAGATGAAGCATTTGCATTATTGAAAGAATATAACAAAGAACCTTTCCACATTCAGCACGGCGAAACCGTAGAATGTGTTATGCGCTATTTTGCACAGGAACTGGGCTATGGCGACGATGTAGAATTCTGGGGTATGGTAGGTCTGCTCCACGATCTGGACTTTGAACTTTATCCCGAACAGCATTGCATCAAATGCCAGGAAATCATGAGAGACCTGGATCTGGATGAAAAACTCATCCACGCTGTTGCCAGCCACGGCTATGGCATCTGTTCCGATGTAGAACCCGTTCATGAAATGGAAAAAGTGCTCTTTGCTACAGACGAACTGACAGGGCTCATTGGCGCGGCTGCATTGATGCGTCCTTCCAAGAGCGTACAGGATATGGAACTGAAATCCCTGAAAAAGAAATTCAAAGACAAATCCTTTGCTGCTGGCTGTGACCGTGACATCATCCGCCGTGGTGCAGAACAGCTTGGCTGGGAACTGGATGATCTGCTGAACCGTACACTGCAGGCAATGAAATCCAATCCCAATTATTAAAGCATAAAGAGGCTGGAATCTTCTATGATTCCAGCCTCTTTTTTATACTTCCAAAGAAACCGTGCTGCCTCTGCTGCTCTTTTTCACGATTAATTTCTTTTCAATGCTTTCCTTCAGTTCTGTTACATGGGAAATGATACCCACCATACGATCACCATAAGAAAGCTGCTGCAAAATACGTACAGCCTGTTCTCTGGATTCTTCATCCAATGCGCCAAAGCCTTCGTCAATGAACATAGCTTTGATTTCCACACCGCCAGCTGTCTGCTGGATTAAGTCAGACAGACCCAATGCCAGACTCAAAGAAGCCTTGAAAGCTTCACCGCCGGAAAGGGATTTGACCCCTCTGGCCTTGCCTGTGAAATAGTCCATAACTTCCAGTTCCAGACCAGACTGAGAGCGTTTATTGGCTGCCACTTCCGCACGGCGCAAATGGTAGCGTCCATTGGTCATTTCCGCAAAACGCAGGTTGGCTGCTGCCAGAATCCGGTCAAAATAGAATCCCTGCACAAACTGTTCAAAGGCAATCTTATCTTTCTGTGCCAATTCCCCATTGGCTGTCTTAGACAGTTCCACAATAGGAAGATAATCCTTTTCTGCTTTCTTCCATGCCTGCAATTCCTTCCGTGCGCTTTCTGCCGCTTTTTTCCGTGTCTGCCACAGTGCTTTCTGCTCCTGCACTTTTTCCTGCATCGCTTCTTTTTCTACGCGCAGGCGTTCCATTCTTTCTTCCAGCTCTGACAGATCCTGATAGGTTTTTCCTGCCGCTTCCTTCTCTCTAGATGCCAATTGCTGCTGACTTGTCTGCAATGCCACAAAATACGCACGGTTTTTCTCCTCAGCATGCTCCAGAATTTCTCTGGAAACAAGAGAATTTGCAAAATCCGCTTTATCTTTAAAATTCTGTTCTTCCAATGTTTTCAAGAAAGCTTCTTTTGCCTGTTCCTTCGCATCGCAGCTTTCTTTGAAATTATCTCCTGTCTGCTGCAAAAGAGCCTGGGTACTTGCCAATGCTGTTTCTGCCTGCTGTTTTTTGTTCGCCGCATTCTGCAACGCTTCTTCTTTTTCCTTAATGGCAGCACAAAGCTTTTTCCATTCTGCCTGAGCTTCTGCCAAAGTACCTTCGCCAATACGCTGTACTAACTGATTGAATTCCCCTTTCTTCTGGCTCAATGCGCCTTCCTGCTGACGCAGTAATGTGTCTGTTTTATCTAAAGAATTCTGCAAGTTCTGCTGTTCTTCTCTTGCTTTTTCCAGTTCATCAGGAACTTTCAACAGTTCTTTCTCCTGTTTTTTCGTTTCTTTCAAATCGGTATCCAGCTTTGTTTCTTCTGTTTGCAAAGAAACTGCCAATTCCTGCATTTGAGAAGTATTTTCCAGACCCAACTTTTTCAGACCATTTCTCACATTTTCCCGGAAATGGTCCAGAGAAATCTTCAGCTCACCACTTTTTCTGGAAAGAGTTTCTGTCTTTTCACGCTCTGTTTTTTCTGCTTCCCGCAGGCAATTCCACTCTGCCTGGGTAGGCGCTTGGGCAGGACGCACTGCCTTAGCCGGATGATGCACAGAACCGCAGACAGGACAAGGCATTCCTTCTGTCAGCGTTTCCGCCAGAATGCCAGCCTGGGCATCCAGATAATCTCTTTCCGCCTGATCTGCCGCAGCTTTTGCCTGTTCCCATTTTTCTTTTGCTGT
>CATZIM010000349.1 GCA_958420075.1 uncultured Clostridia bacterium
TCTTTGGGCTGTGACAAGAACCGCGTAGACAGCGAAGTCATGCTGGGTTTGTTGCAGGAGAGAGGATATCAGGCAGTAGCGGACGAAGCGGAGGCAGACATTATTGTAGTTAATACCTGCTGTTTCATCCGGGATGCGCTGGAAGAAAGCATTGAAACCATTCTGGAAATGGCGAAATATAAAACAGAAGGCAAGTGTAAAGGTCTTATTGTGGCAGGCTGTCTGGGACAGCGCTACGAAGCAGAATTTTTTGATGAGATTCCCGAAGTAGACGCTATTTTGGGTACTGCCGCTTATGAAGAAGTGGCAGATGCCGCTGACAGAATTCTGGGGGGCGAACATACCTTCAAATGTTTGGAAGATATTGATAAACCCATGAAGGACGAAAACGGCAAACTGCGTGTCCTTTCTACAGCGCCTTATTTCGCTTATCTGAAAATTTCCGAAGGCTGTGATAACCACTGTACTTACTGCGTCATTCCGAAAATGCGCGGCAAACACAGAAGCCGTACCATGGAAAGTCTGGTGGAAGAAGCGGAAATTCTGGCAAAACAGGGCGTAAAAGAACTGGTCATTGTGGCACAGGATACTTCCATTTACGGCAGAGATCTCTATGGCGAGCCAAAACTTCATGAACTGCTGGAAAAACTGGCGGCAGTGGAAGGCATCCAGTGGATTCGTCTGCTGTATTGTTATCCCGAAACACTGACACAGGAAACTATCGACGTTATGGCGAAAAATGAAAAAATCTGCCATTATATCGACATGCCCATTCAGCACGGATGTGATACCGTACTGAAACGCATGGGCAGAAAGAGCAGTCAGGAACTCATTCGTCAGACTGTGAAAAAACTTCGTGACGCTATGCCGGATATTGCCATCCGTACTACACTGATTGTGGGCTTCCCCGGAGAAACAGAGGAAGAATTCGCGGATTTGCAGAAATTTGTGGAAGAAATGCGTTTTGACCGTCTGGGTGTATTCTGTTACTCTCAGGAGGAAGGCACCCCTGCGGCAAAAATGGAAAATCAGATCGACGACGAAGTAAAAGAAGAGCGTCAGAGAATCATCATGGACATCCAGAAAAATATTGCTGCTTCTCTGTGTCAGCAGGAAGTGGGCAAGACACTGGAAGTATTGGTGGAAGGCAAACTGCCGGAAGAAAATGTATACTGCGGCCGTACCCGTTGGGATGCGCCGGATATTGACGGCATGGTATTTTTCCATGCGGAGGAAGAAGCCTATTCCGGGGACTTCGTTTCCGTGAAAATCAAAGAAGCCGGGGACTATGATTTGATGGGAGATGTGGTTTATGCAGATGAATTTACCGAATAAGCTGACAACCATGCGGGTGATTCTCATTCCCGTATTCCTGTTGGTGCTGTTCCTCATGGATGAGCCAATGAACCGATATATTGCGACAGCGATTTTCATTGTGGCATCTCTGACGGACTTTTTGGACGGTCATATTGCAAGAAAGTATAATCTGGTAAGTAATTTTGGGAAATTTATGGACCCTCTGGCAGATAAACTGCTGGTTATGTCCGCGCTGGTATCCATGGTGGCAATGGAAGACCTGCCTGCATGGGTCGTTATCGTGATTCTGGCAAGAGAATTTGCCATCACCGGATTCCGTACCCTTGCTATGGAAGCAAATATTGTCATGGCGGCAAGCTGGTGGGGCAAGATCAAGACAACCACACAGATGATTATGATTATTCTGGTACTGCTGCATCTGCCTTTTGCGGCAATGCCCATGATCGAAAATATTCTGGTGGGTCTGGCAGTATTCTTTACCATTGTGTCCGGTGTGGACTATATTGTGAAAAATAAACAGGTTCTGAAAGGATAATCTATGGGAAAAATCAGAATGGCAACGGCGGCAGATGCCAAAGCGATTTTGGATATCTATGCCCCTTATATCGAACATACCAATGTTACCTTTGAATATGTGGTGCCTACAGAAGCGGAATTTGCCGGCAGAATCGAGGAGATTCTGGAGAAATATCCTTATCTGGTCTATGAGGAAGATGGCGTCATTGGCGGTTATGCTTATGCCCATCAGTTCATGGTGCGGGCGGCTTCCCAGTGGGGAGCAGAGCTTTCTGTGTATCTGGCGCCTGCTTTCCAGAAAAAAGGATTGGGCAAAGCTTTTTATCGGGCGCTGATGGATATTCTCCGCCTGCAGAATGTGGAAAAGGTTTATGGCTGTATCGAAGCCACCAACCGCGCCAGTTATGTGCTCCACACCAGTCTTGGTTTTGTGGAAACGGCGGTATTTCCTCGCTGTGCTTTCAAGCATGGCAAATGGCTTGGGCTCATGTGGCTGGAAAAACCCATGGTGGAACGGCGGGAGCCACTGCCTTTCCAGAAGGTATGGGATGTGGACGAAGAAAAAATCGCGGAAATTTTGGAGAATCGCTCCAAAGAAGTCCGCAGTTAAAACAGACGGAAACCAGACTCTGGTTTCCGTTTTTTTCTTTGGGAAATTGCAATTTCCCGTTCTTT